>DATHXP010000001.1:0-1631 GCA_035459605.1 Halomonas sp.
TGTCAGTGGAGTTGTTGGAGACGATCCATAGCCGGTCATGTACCTGACGAGTGAAGACCTGCACGCCGGACAAGAGCGTATCACCGCTGATCAGGCAGCCATCCAGATCGCATAGGATGGCACGCCAGGTGGTGTCGGTAATGGTGCCAAGCGGTAGAGGGCGCTCGACATTGGTGTTCACGGACAGGGTGGGCAAGGTTCGGCTCCAGTTGGCAGCGTTGATTGACTGCAGACTAAAGAAGGGCTTTGTCACTTTTGTTTCAAACAAAAGGGTTACTTTTGGTTCTTCGTCGTTTCATGTGGATTTGGCCTGATCGAACAGGCGGCCCACCGGGCTGCCAATCAGGTAGATCATGGCGATGAAGTTGGCCTCGTTCCGGTAACCTCGTGCGCGTGACCGAGCCGCCTGAAACAGACCGTTCATGCCTTCCAGTCGTGCGTTCGTCAGTCCCGAAATCCAGCGCCTGACCACCGCATCGGCGTGTCGCTCCAACGTCGCCAGGGCTTTTCCCATCGGCTTCAGCAGTGGCTTCTCAGCAACTGCCGCTTTCATGACCTTGAGATAGTTCGTGATCCGCCACCGAGCCGCTCGCGGCGTCGGGGCCTTCTGGATCCAGCGTAGCTTCTCCTTGATCACCCAGGCATCGGAGGTGGCGCTCTGGTCGGCCACCAGCTCCTGGAGCGCCGCCAGTTGCTTAGGTGTCAGATTCTCGTTATCCAGGCTCTTCAGCAGGGCCCAGCGTAGCGACTTGGGGTGCTCCTGCTCGCGGCGCTCCTTCTTGCGCACCTCGTCCAGTCGCTTGGTGAAGGTCTGCACGATATGGAACCAGTCGACCGTGACCTCGGCCTTGGGAAGGTGCTCGGCCACGCCACTGAGGAACGCTTGTGACATGTCGCAGACCACCTCGACCACGTTGTCGGGGTCGCCGCCATGAGCCGACAGGAAGGCGCTAAACGCCTCGATGGCCTCCTTGCCGTGGCCTGGTACGGCGAAGATCACCGGCTCCTGCTTGCGCTGCATGTCGAGGAACACCGTCACGTAACGCTGGCCTCGTCGGGAGGCGGTCTCGTCAACGCCGACAGTGGCCACGCTGGACAGGTCCAGTTCCCCCAGCATGCGGCCTACGTAGTGGTGCACGATGCGCCACAGGCGCTTGTCGGTGATCTCCAACTGCCGAGAGACCGCCAGCACGGGCATCTCCTTGACCAGCGACATGGCCGCTTGCTCGAACAGCAGGGTGAAGTCGCTTCCCGGGCGCGCCCAAGGCACTTCGATGCGCTTGACGCCATGCTCGGGGCACTTGGTGCGGGGCACCCGAGCGTGCAGGTAGCAGTGATGCTGGAAGAAGTTCAGGTGCCGCCAGGTCTTGTCGGCGAAGTCGTGAGCCGGACAGGCCTCGCCGCATTCTGGGCAGGGGTAGAGGCTGCCACGCTCGGCCTCGACGTAGAGGTCCAACCGGTGGGGCGATACGGAGGTATCCAGGTGCTGGTCCTTAAGAATCCAGGGCGCTTGCAGGCCCAGGCCGAGGGTCAGAATCTGGGTGCCGTCCATGCCATACCTCCTGTCGTCGTGGAGGTCATATCCTGGCCCAGCTCAGGGGGCGAATTCCACACCCAACGACGAAGAGCCC
>DATHXP010000002.1:0-3929 GCA_035459605.1 Halomonas sp.
ATCGACTATGCCGCCCATCGCCAGCGTGAGCTGGACCGGCTGGCTGACAGTCTCGAGGCGGCACTGGATATCGACGCCGTCCTGGGGCTTATCACCGAGCACTTGAAGACATAAGAAACTATTTAGTTAAACAAGTTAACGGATAGTGTATTTGAGCAATGTATAGCGCTTTAATTGTTTGCATGCTTATTGTTTCTTTGATATGGTTATAGGCGTTAACGCATTTTGGTTTGAATTTAAAAGGTATTGTTAATGAAAAAGCTAACAGTTATAGCGTCTAGTTTAATATTAGCCGGTATGTCGGCCACTGCGGTAGCGGCGTCGCCCGAGTTCTTCATTGGCGGCCAGCTTGGCTATCAGGACAACGACCTTGAGGCCAAATTCTCCGAACCCGGCTATGGCCTCAGCAATGACTTCAGCCTGAGCGGCGTGGCGGGCGGTTTGTTTACCGGCGTGAAGTTTGACGTCGGCAACGGCATGTTCATTGCGCCGGAGCTTAACGTGGGCACCAGCGATGCCGACGGCACTCTTGAAGTAACGGACGGCGCTGATCGCACCCGAGTAAAAGCGGAAGCGAGCACCTCCTACGGTGCCGGCGTTCTGGTGGGCGCTGATGTCACCCCCAGCACCAGCTTCTACGGGCGCCTGGGCTACCAGCGCACCAAGTACAAGCTGAAAGGAAGCGTGACGGGCTATGGTTCTTCTTCGGACAGCGAGAAGTTCGACGGCTTCCGCTACGGCGTGGGCGTAGAAAACAAGCTGACGCCCGACGTGGCGCTGCGGCTGGACTGGTCCCAGACGCGCTACTCGAGCGAGAGCTACTCCTACCAGTCCGGTGAAAAAATGAAGTTTGAACCGACAGAAAGTCTGTTTCAGGTGGGGGTGAGCTACAGGTTCTAAAATACCCTGACGGGCTTATCGACTCTGCTTAACAAGGCGCTGGCGCATAGCCGGCGCCTTGTTTTGTTTTTCATACAGGCAGCTTCTATAGGATGGGGCAGCTTAAGCTGCCCCATCCAGCTCAGCCTGTCGGGCCGCGTTTAGATCGGATAGCGTGCGATCACTGCCAGATCGTGGCCGCCGGGGATGTCCGCCTTGCGAACGGCCATGACCTTGGCGCCGGTGCGCAGGGCGCGCCCGGTAATCTCGTCGACTATGCCGTAGTTGATGGCATCGCCCTGGTCGCCGAAGGTGACTTCACCGGTTTCGTCATCGACAAAACCGTCGACCACGCCGTCAATGTCGACCAGCAGCCTGTCGATCCCGCCGAAGGTGGCCAGGCGTGCCGCATCGGAAATATCCGTGGTGGTTCGATTCTGCCCCGTACGCTCTTCAAACAGGCGGTGGAAGTCCTGGATTTTCTCGGCGTAGTGGGCGTCGAGTATGGGCCTTGCCGCGCTCGCCAGCTCGGCTTCGCTCAGGTGTTCGGGGTTGCCCGCAATGGTGTCGGCAAGCGCGGGGACGGTGCTCATCGAGCGAAACAGGGGCTCCAGCGGCTTGGTTGTCGCCAGAATCAGCGGCAGGTTGGACTGCATGAGGAATGGCCGCAGCACGCTGGCGATCTTGCGCACGTAGCGCGCCTGATAGGTACCGTATCCCCGGTCGCTTGTCCGGTTTCCGGTGCCCGTATAGTCCTTGGTCGTTGCCGGGCCGACGACGCTGGTGAGGTCGTCGGGCAGGTCTGCCACCTTTATCTCTCTCGGCGGGAGGTCTGCGGACACCTCGATCAGCCTCACGGCGTTTTCCGACAGGGCCAGCACGTGCGCGGCGTGCGAGAAGGTGGTGGCGCGCAGCAGCGGCTTGAGGTGGAAGCGATCGGAGACTTCGACGATTTCTTTGAGCTCGTTTGCCATGCGGTAGGTGCGCAGCGACTCGGGCGTGGCCAGAACGGCCAGGCTGCTTGCCTGGTGGTTCCAGAAGTCATCATCGGCCAGCAGGCCATCAAACTGTTCCTGCAATGCCCAGATGCGGCGTTTTTCGAGGCCGCTCTCTTCCAGCTGGCCAACCGCCTTCTTGACCAGGTTGCCAAGGCTGACCCGGCTTTTTTCGGCTTCACGGGTAACCGGGGTGGTCGGAAGGTAGATGGAGACGCACGCATCAGATCGAACCAGGTTGAGATCGCCAATTTCCTTGGCGGTGGGCATATCTACGTAGTGCATAAATCAATCTCCGAAAAATATCGCCTTTTGATCATATCAGTCCAGGCGAGAGAATAGCCAAAGCGTTACGCAGCGGACTTGGGCGCGTGTTCGCTGCACGATGAGTAAAAGCTGATGGACCTCCCCGTTTGGCGCTGAACGTTGATAGCGAGCCGTCTTTTAGCAACGTGCGCCGCGTGTCAGGATAGCGAAGGATAGCCATCGGGAGATTAAACCATGAAAAGGGGGCTGCTGTGGTCGGCTTTGACCTGTACCGCCGCCGCGCTACGGCCTGGCGTAAGCGGGCCGACGTGCGACATGCTGGGCGGCGGGTCCTGGAGAGGCTCAAGGACTAGCTGCCGATGACGAGGAAGTCGATACGCGCCAGGATCGGCGAATGGCTGAGCGGCTACCTGACCAAGCCGCTGCCGGGGGTGGTGACGCTGACGCCGGCCCATCTTGGGCGGCTCAAGGCCTGCCTGCGCCCCGGTGATGTGCTGCTGGTCGAGGGCAACGCGCGCATCAGCATCGCCATCAAGTATCTGACCCAGTCCACCTGGTCGCACGCCGCGCTCTACGTGGGCGACGCCTACGCCGAGGCGGGCGGCGGCCTCTGCGGGCTGATCGAGGCTGATGTTCAGGATGGCGTGCGCCGGCTGCCGCTGGAGACCTACAGCGATCTGCACTGTCGCATCTGCCGGCCGGTGGGCCTGAACGACGAAGAGGTGAGAAAAGTCATCGACTTTGCCGGCCAGCGCCTGGGGCTGAAATACGACTTGCGCCATATCTTCGATCTGGCGCGCTATCTGATGCCCACGCCGCCGATACCGTCGCGCTGGCGCAGGCATATGCTGGCGCTGGGCAGCGGCGACCCTACCCGGGCGATCTGCTCGACGCTGCTGGCCCAGGCCTTTCAGTCGATCGACTATCCAATCCTGCCGCGCATCGCGTCGGCCCAGTCGCTGGAACCTGGACACCGCGGGCGCGACATTCAGGTGCTCTATCCGCGCCACTACAGCCACTTCGTGCCGCGGGACTTCGACGTGTCGCCCTATTTCCAGGTGATCAAACCGACCCTGGACAGCAACTTCGATCACCGCCGCCTGATCTGGGGCGAGGAGCCCTTCGTGCCGACGGTCGATGCTGACTCATCGTGAGGCCGGGCAGGGCACGCTCTCCGAGCCGCTGAACAGAGTGGGGTCATCGCTGATGACCGCCGATACGCCCCAGCCCCAGTAGGGGGCAAACCGCGCGGGGTCGTTGGCGGTATAGCATAGCAGCGGGTAGCCCGCGGCGCGGATGGCTCGGGCGCGGCGCTCCGAGAGCTTCTTCCAGCTGGCGTGTACGCTCCAGGCGCGCAGCGCTTCGCAGCGTGCCTGCCAGTCGTTCGGCACGCGCTCGAACAGCGCACCCAGCGCCAGCGATTCGGCGCCGGCCAGCCGTCGCGTCCGAGCCAGCGCCTGGGCATTGAAGGACGAGACCAGGCGCCGCTTCGCGGGCAGCGCCTCGACCAAGGCTGGAATCACCGCCTCGGCAAGCGCCGCCGGATCGCGGCCGCGGTTGACCTTGAGCTCCAGGTTGACTCCCATCTCCAGCGCGCTGAGAAGGTCAAGCATCTCGCCTAGCGTTGCCATGCGCTCGCCGGCGAAACGCTGGGCAAACCAGGCGCCGGCGTCGAGACGCTTGGCGCTGGCGAGGTCCAGGTCGCGCAGCTGGCCCCGGCCATTGCTGCAGCGGGTGACGTCCCTGTCGTGCCAGATCACCGGCGTGCCGTCGCCGAGCAGCTGAACA
>DATHXP010000003.1:0-12413 GCA_035459605.1 Halomonas sp.
TTCCAAAGTTTTCGGTGACTGATGCTAATCGCGAAGAGGTAGCGCTGAGATAACAGGATGAGCGCTTCGAATCTTTGTGGGTAGAAACGCCGCGGGGGTGCCGGCTTGCCGCCGACACCCCCGCATGGCGCTGTTGAACTGAAGCGTTTAACCCCTGGCTTTCGCCGCCTGCAGGTTCTGCTCCTCGATCTGGCGGTCCACGGACGAGACGTAGTACTCCTCATCAAAGGCGTTTTCCGGCTCCTTGAGCCACAGCAGGCAGATCAGCCAGCTGATGAAGGCGCCGCCGGCGATGATGTAGAAGAACTGGGTCGGCGTGACGAAGGTGAACAGCGTCAGGTAGACCACCGCCCCCACGTTGCCGTAGGCGCCGGCCATGCCGGAGATCTGGCCGGTGATGCGGCGCTTGATCGATGGAATGATGCCGAAGGTGGCGCCTTCCGCCCCCTGCACGAAGAAGGAGGTGGCCATGGTGATGACGACGGCGACGAACAGCGGCCAGCTGGCGTTGAGCAGGCCCATCAGTATGAAACCGACGCCGATGCCGAACATGTAGCTGAGCATCACGAAGCGCCGGTTGCCCATGCGATCCGACACCAGCCCGCCCATGGGGCGCGCCACCAGGTTCATGAAGGCGAAGGACGCCGCGATCAGGCCCGCCATGGCGGCATTCAGCCCCCAAGTCTGCTCGAAGAACATCGGCAGCATGGAAACCACCGCCAGCTCCGCGCCGAAGTTGGCGAAGTAGGTGCTGTTGAGCGCCGCGACGCTGTTGAACGGATACTTGTCGTCTTCCGGCACCCCCTTCTTGAGGATCGGCACGTTGACCCGCAGGATCTGCACGATCTGATAGATCACGATAGCAACGATAACCAGGTAGCTGATCAGCGCGCCGGTGGTGGAGAGGTAGCCCATGTTCTGGATACGCCACACCAGGATGGCGAGCACGCCAACCAGCGGGATGGTCCAGATGATCAGCTTGATCATGTCGCCCCAGCTGCTGACCTCCATGGCCGCCGCCCTGCGCGGCTTGCGGTGCGCCTGGGCATCGGGGCCGTCGGTGATGGCGAACCAGTAGTAGACGCCGTAGGCGGCCATCACAAAGGCGCTCTGGGCGATGGCCCAGCGCCAGCCATCTTCGCCGCCGTACATGGTCAGGGCGATGGTCGGCAGCGTCATGGCGGCGGCGGCGGAACCGAAGTTGCCCCAGCCGGCGTAGAAGCCTTCGGCAAAGCCGATGTCACGCGGCTTGAACCACAGCGCGGTCATGTGGATACCCACCACGAAGCTGGCGCCGATGGAGCTGAGCACCAGGCGCGAGACCAGCAGCTGCGTCATGGTGTTGCCGAAGGCGAATGTCAGCGCCGGTATCGACATGGTCACCATCAGCACCGAGAACACGCGGCGCGGGCCGAAGCGGTCCTGGGCCATGCCGACCAGAATGCGCGCCGGTATGGTCAGGGCCACGTTACAGATGGCGAAGAGCTTGAGATCGTCCGCGGTCAACCAGTTGGCGCTGCGCAGCATGCTCGAGGCCAGCGGCGCCATGTTGAACCACACATAGAAGGTGATGAAGAAGGCGATCCAGGTCAGGTGCAGCGCCCTGATTTCTGGACTGCGAAATTTGAAGATGGAGGAGATCTTCATGGCTGTATCATCCTGTATCCTGAAGTGAGTGGGGCTGTCGTGAATCTGCTGTTCATGGGCTGGGCAGGATCAATAGCGGGCACTCCGCCCGCCGCGCCAGGAAGGAGCTGACCTTGCCGAAGGTCATGTAGTCGAGCTCGTCGACGAAGTAGCTCAGCGATTGAGCAATGATGCCCCCGTCGGGTTTCTCACTGTGTCGAGCGATGACCAGCAGATCGGGCTTGTGAACCTGAGTGGCGCGAAGCAGCCCCTTGCGCGCGTCTCCTTCGGCCAGAATCACTTCGGCGTCGAAGTCTTCCTTCTGCGCAAATTCATAGCCTTCATCGAGGGCCTGCTTGAGCGAGTCGTACGCCTCCTGAAACAGCCGTTCGTTGGCATCCGTGGCGTCGCGCGGGTTTTCCGCCACGCCGACGAGGATCAGCGTTGGCGCGTTGCAGCGAAACATGGTGATGGTCTGCGCCAGCGCCAGCTTGGCGTTGCGCGACCCGTCGTAGGCGATCATGATCTTCATTTGCGTCCCTCTCACAAAGTTTCACGCAGTGGCTAGAGGTCAAAAAATGCCCGGGTGCTTTGACCCGGGCTATTGTTGTCAGGGATTCTTCACGTAGGCGCTTCTGCGCAGGTAGAACCACCAGTTGATCACCAGGCATAGGGCGTAGAAGACGGCGAAGCCGTACATGGCCATTTCCGGCGTGCCGGCCTTGATCTGCTCGCCGATCACCCGCGGGGCGATGAAGGCGCCGTAGGCGGCGATGGCCGAGGTCCAGCCCAGCACCGGGCCTTTCTGCTGCACGTTAAAGATCACGCCGATGCTGCGGAAGGTGGAACCGTTGCCGATGCCGCTGGCGGCGAACAGCACGATGAACAGCAGCAGGAACATCCAGAAGTACTGGTTCGGGTTGGTGGAGTTGTAGGCCAGCATCATCACATAGCCCACGCCAGCGGAGGCCACGACCATGACCACCGAGATGATCTGGGTGACGATGGAGCCACCGACCTTGTCGGAGATCCAGCCGCCCACCGGGCGGATCAGCGCGCCGACGAAGGGTCCCATCCAGGCCCAGGTCAGGGCGCTGGGCGCGTCGGGGTTGACGATCCGCGTCACGCTGCCGTCGGCGGCGATCTCCATCATGTTGCCGAAGATAACGGCGATGGAGAGCGGCAGGGCCGCGGAGAAGCCGATGAAGGAGCCGAAGGTGGCGATGTAGAGCACCGTCATCGACCAGGTGTGCTTGTTGGAGAAGATCGCGAACTGGGTCTTGATATTGGGCTTGATCGTGCCGGGCAGCATGCGCAGCATCGCCACGCTAAGGACAATGATCAGCGGCAGGGCGACCCACATGTTGAGCACGCCCAGGCCGACCGGCGCCGGCAGGAACAGGTAGAGCCCGATGATGGCGGCCACAAAGCCGATGCCGTAGAGGCCGATGATCTTGCTGAAGGCGGCCAGCGGCGTGCCCGGATTGGGCGTGATGGTGCGCAGGTTGTTCATGCCGAACCAGCCGGCGAAAGCCAGCGGAATCAGGAACACCAGCCAGATGAAGCTGGCGTTCTGGATCCAGGTGTCGGTGCCGGCCTCGATGCGCCCGATCAGCGTGCCGCTGGCCTTGGTCAACGCCATGGGATCACCGCCCAGGGCGCCAAACAGGCCGACGGTCATCACCAGCGGTATCAGAATCTGCATGGTGGTGACGCCGAAGTTGCCCAGGCCGGCGTTCATGCCCAGCGCGTAGCCCTGCTGCTTCTTGGGATAGAAATTACTGATGTTGCTCATCGAGCAGGCGAAGTTGCCGCCGCCGATGCCCGACAGCAAGGCCATCAGCTGGAATACCCACAGCGGCGTGCCGGGATTCATCAGCGCCAGGCCGGTGCCAAGTGCCGGAATCATCAGCAGCGCGGTGGTCAGGAAGATGGTGTTGCGCCCGCCGGCGATGCGGATCATGAACGATGCCGGAATGCGCAGCGTGGCGCCGGAAAGCCCGGCGATGGCGGTCAGGGTGAAGAGCTGCTCCACCTGGAAGGGAAAGCCCAGGTTGAGCATCTGGGTGGTGATCATGCCCCACATCATCCAGACGGCGAAACCCATCAGCAGGCTGGGGATCGATATCCACAGGTTGCGGGTGGCGACCCTCCTGCCTTCCCGGTTCCAGAACTCCTCGTTCTCGATGTCCCAATGTTCGATGTCGGCATTACGGCGTGGCGTACCGCCCCCGCCACGGGCGGCCAGCGCGCCGTCGTGTCCGATGTCCACGTTCTTTCCGGTCATGTTGTTTCCCCCTCTGGACGAGTTTCATGGTGCCCCGCCAGGCGGTCGACTCATTGAGCAAGATCAAGAGGCAGGGCTTTAAAGCGAAAGATACGCTCTCTGTACAGGGGGGGAAACTGCCGGAAAAAACTGCAAAAGCAGGCGCATACCACTTTGGAGATAGACGATGATGCGCTTTAACTTATTGTTAATAATGCATTTTTAAGATATTGCTGCGAAAAACCTAAGCGCTTTGAGGGTGCGATGTTTTTTGGAGGTATCCACGAAGATTGCCGCTCGGCACGGGCGCCGCTGGTAAAAACCCGCCCCGGGCCGTGCGTGGGCAGGCGCTCAGCTGTTGATGCCGGCCTGCACGGCCCACACGGCGGCCTCTACCCGGGAGCGCAGATTGAGTTTCCTGAGCAGGTGCTTGACGTGGACCTTGACGGTGCCTTCGGTGATGTCGAGCTTGCGGGCAATCATCTTGTTGGAGAGTCCGGCGGACAGCTCAATCAGAATTTCGCGTTCGCGCTGGGTGAGGCTGTGAATGTCCGGTTCGCTGGGCTGGCTGCGCTGACTGCGCAGGGCTTCGGCCAGCAGCGCGGTGAGGCTGTCGCTGATCGCCATGCGGCCCAGGGCAGCCTGGCGCAGCTGGCGCACCATGTCGTCGGGGTCCATGTCTTTGAGCAGATAGCCGTCGGCGCCGGCGCGCAGCGCCGCCACCACATCTTCTTCATGGTTCGAGACGGTGAACATCACGATGCGCCCGGCAAAGTCATGCTCGCGCAGCCGCTTGAGGGTGGCAATACCGTCCATGCCGGGCATGTTGAGGTCGAGCAGGATCAGGTCCGGGTCCAATTCCTGGGCCAGGCGAATGCCCTCCTCGGACCGGCCGGCTTCGCCGACCAGCATCAAGTCATCTTCCAGCTCCAGCAGCTGGGCGACGCCGCGGCGCAGCAGCGGGTGGTCATCAATGATAAGAATCGTGGCGGCAGTGTCTGGCATGGTGTCGGACACAGTGCCTGAAGTCGTACCGGTCATTCGGGATTCCTGTGTGAACTGTTTGAATCGACGGTGGAGGCTGCCGGCGTCGCGCTGGCCGGCTGATGGGCGATCAGGCGCGCCGTATGCGGCAGAAACTCAAGGACTACCCGGGCCCCGCCCTGGGGCCGATTATCGAAGGTAAGCTCGCCGCCCAGCGTTTCGCTGCGGTCGCGCATAATGACCAGGCCATAGTGCATGGGTGGCGAGCGGACACTGCCAAAGCCAGTGCCGTCATCCTCGATAGTGACGGTGACTTGCGCCTGGCTAAACTGTACCGAAACGCACGCCCAGTAGGCCCGGGCGTGCTTGTGGACATTGGCCAGCGCTTCACGAATCACCTGCAGCACGTGAATCTCCTCGCTGGGGCTGAGCAGGTAGGGCGGGATGTTGAACTTGAGCTCGATCGTAAAGCCCAGCCGCCGGCTGAATTCTTCGATCGTCTGCTGCAGGGCGCTGGCCAGCCCGGTGCCTTCCAGCTTGAGGCGGAAGGTGGTCAGCAGCTCGCGCAGCTGGCGATAGGCGCTGTCCAGGCCGGTGCGCAGCTCGTCGAATACCGCGGCCTGGGTTTTCTGCGGCATCCCTTTGGCCTGCATGCGCTCGAGCCTGGCTACCTGCATCTTGAGATACGAGAGCGACTGTGCCAGCGAGTCGTGCAGCTCCCGGGCGATGATGGTGCGCTCGTTGATCAAGGTGACCTGCTGCTGCTGTTCGATGCGCCGCTGCAGATAGACGGCGGTGGCGAGCTGGTCGGTCAGCGCGTTGAGCAGCTGTCGCGTGCTGTCCGAGATCGTCTGGCCGGCAGGATAGCCGACCTCCAGCAGGCCGAGCTGGGTGTCGCCCATGCTGACGGGCAGCCGGAGCGAAGCGCTGTTGGCGGTGTTCCGGTCGGAGGTCTTGAGCAGGCAGGCATGGCAGTCGTAGTCGTGGCAAAAGCTCGGTCGGCTGGGCGACTGGGTGGCCAATATCCGCACGTCGCGGTCATCGCAGGGATCATGCAGCGACAGGTGAAAAGGGCCGATACCCAGCAGCCGTTCGAGCTGGCGCAGCATGGGGGCGGCGCTGGCGCAGAGGTCGTTGCCGCCGCCATAGAGCGCGCGGCTGCCGTCGTGCAGCACCTGCATGGCCTGGTTGCTAGTTTCAAGCTCCGCCTTGCGATGCGCCACGCGCTCTTCCAGGTCGGCATAGCTGGTGGCGAGCTCGGCGGCCATGGTGTTGAAGGTCTGGCCGAGCAGCGCCAGCTCGTCGCTGCCGGTCAGGTGGCTGCGATAGTCAAAGCGGCGCCGTCCGGCTTCTCGCGCCATGACCACCAGCTGGCGAAGAGGGCGCACCAGGTTATGACGGATATCGTACAGCGCAATGGCCACCACCGCCGCCGTCAGCGCCAGAAACAGGATCTGCAGCGCGCCCAGCAGATGGATCTTCGACTCGCTGTTCTTCTGCAGCAGGGTCACCATGCGGTCGATAGTGGCGACCAGGTCATTCAGGGTGCCAAGCATGGCATCGCCGTCCAGCTGCTCGCTGTGGACCGCGCTGTATATCTGGGGAGCGAGCTGCTGCTCCCAGCGCAGCAGGAGCTCTTGATAGCGGTGATTCAAGACATGCTCGCTGGCGGAAGGGATGGCGCCAGTTAGCTCAGCGCTGGTGAGCCGCTGGTGAAAGCGCTCGGCCAGGTGTTCGACCTGCTGACGCTCCTGCGGCCCTGGCCGCTGCTGATAGCGGAGCAGGGCGGTGGCGATCTGATAGCTGTTCATGCGCAGCGAGCCGGCCACGTTGATGGCCGCTGCGTCGCCGCGACTGCTGTTGGCAACCGTCATGGTGACAGCGATGCTGATCAGCGCCATGCCCGTGATGGCCAGCAGCGATGCCACAATGCGCGCCACCAGGGAGCGTTGTAATAGTTTCATCGGAGCCGTGCTCCTCTCGATACCACAGCGGATGCCTGAAGCTCGATACAAGAGCTCCTAGTTTACTCGGCCAGCGCCTGACCCACAAAGGCGTACCCAGAAGGG
Organism: Halomonas sp.; assembly: GCA_035459605.1. Classification (GTDB taxonomy): domain Bacteria; phylum Pseudomonadota; class Gammaproteobacteria; order Pseudomonadales; family Halomonadaceae; genus Halomonas. Next base: position 6,946 of record DATHXP010000003.1, read on the forward strand.
GTTACTCCCGATGCCCTTTTGACGCCTGGCGGCGGTGTCGCGAGAATTTTACCGGTCATCGCCACGAGCCTCGCCAGATATGATCACGACCCAGGAAGCTTCTTCCAGCGCCGCGCCGAATGGCTACCAGCCCTTGGTGGCGGTAGTGCTGTCGCCGCTGGCCTTCGCGCTGGTATTCGCCTGCTGGACCCTGTTTGCCGTGCTGGGCCTTGAGCTGCGCGAAGGGGCGAGCTTTGGCGGCGGCATTGGCGAGCTGGGCTTTGCCACGCTGCTGTCCATGCCGATGCTGGTCGGCGCTCTGGCAAGCCTGCCCGCGGCGCTGCTGGCACGGCGTTTCGGCGGACGACGGGTGGTGCTGGGCTGTCTGCTGCTGCTGTGCCCGGTGCTTGGCTGGATTTATCTGGCGCGGGACTACCTTGACCTGCTGATTGGTGGCCTGGGGCTTGGCCTGGGTGCCGGATCAATGGCCGCCGGGCTGGTCTATGTGGCGACGCTGAGTCCGTCGCGCCGCGTCGGTCTGGCGCTGGGATTCTATGGCGCCGGCATGGTGGGCGCCGGGCTGAGCTATGTGCTGCTGCCGCTGATCAGCCAGGCCTACGGCTGGCGACTGGCGCCGCTGCTGTATCTGCTGCCGGTGCTTACGGTGGCGGGGCTGCTGTGGCTATTTGCACGCGATGCCGATGAAGCTCAGGCTCGCGTCGGGCCGTGCAGTCGGCGCGGGTCGATGGCGCAGATGCTGCGGCGGCTAGTGCAGCGCCTGGCCCGCTGGAAGCTGTGGCGACTGGCGATCACCTACAGCTTTTTTTTTGGCGCGCTGGTTGCATTGACCCTGTGGCTGCCCGGACATCTGGCCGCCGAATACCGGCTGTCGCTGCAAGCGGCCGCGCTCTGGGCGCTGCCTTTTGTACTGGCGGGGGGCGTTGGCCAGATTGCCGGTGGGATGCTGGCCGACTGGCGTGGTTTTCGCAGCCTGCGCTGGTGGGTCAGCGCCTTCGTGCTGGTCTGCCTATTCCTGCTCTCCTACCCGCCCTTCGAGATGCAGATCAGCGGTACGCACGGTGAAATTGCGCTTCGCTATGCGCTCCCGCTGTGGGGTTTCGAGGTGCTGGTCAGTTTGCTGGGGTTGGCCCTGGGTGTGGGTCTGGGCAGCCTGATGCGCCTGATTCACCTGGATCACCGCGCCGATATAGTATGGGTCGGCGGACTTGCCCTGGCGCTTGGTGGACTGTTCGCCGCGCTGCTGCCGCTGGTATTCGTGCTGGGGCGCGCCTGGACCGGCATTGCGACGACCGGCTTCATGTTCCTGTATGCAGCGCTGCTGGTGTGTCTGCTGGTGATGCTGGCAGATCACGTCTGGGGCAAGACGTTGCCTCCCGAGTAGCCCAGGAGCGTTTCACCGCCGGGAATAGACGCTATCTATCACTTTTGGGGTAGAGTTCATCTATATGGAGGTAATCACGCAGCATTCGGCACGGCATTGCTTCAATATGGCCAGCAATGACCCCGGCCGTCGAGTGTCCGAGGCGGCGGGCTGGGAGGGTGGACCCTGGTACCACACATTTTTTGAGGAGCCTGGAGAGCGACTATGAGTCACTTCATCGATCGGCTGAATTTCTTTCGCAAGGCCCGTGAACCTTTTGCCAACGATCACGGCGAAGCGCGAGAGGAAGCTCGCGGCTGGGAAAACAGCTACCGCCAGCGCTGGCAGCACGACAAGGTTGTACGCTCAACCCATGGGGTGAACTGTACCGGTTCGTGCAGCTGGAAAATCTATGTCAAGAACGGCCTGGTCACCTGGGAAACCCAGCAGACCGACTATCCGCGCACTCGACCCGACCTGCCCAATCACGAGCCGCGCGGCTGCCCACGCGGCGCCAGCTTCTCCTGGTACATGTACAGTGCCAACCGTCTTAAATACCCGCTGATTCGCAAGCCGCTGCTCAAGCTGTGGCGCGCGGCGCTCGAGGAGAAGAAAGACCCGGTCGACGCCTGGGCCTCCATCGTCGAGGACCCGGCCAAGTCCAAGCAGTACAAGCGCGCCCGCGGACTGGGCGGCTTCGTGCGGGCCAGCTGGGACGAGGTCAACGAGATGGTTGCGGCCTCCAACGTCTATACCGCCAAGCAGTACGGGCCGGACCGCGTCGTCGGCTTCTCGCCGATCCCCGCCATGTCGATGGTCAGCTACGCCTCCGGCGCCCGCTACCTGTCGCTGATCGGCGGTACCTGCCTGTCGTTCTACGACTGGTACTGCGACCTGCCGCCGGCCAGCCCCCAGACCTGGGGCGAGCAGACCGACGTGCCCGAGTCCGCCGACTGGTACAACTCCGGCTACCTCATCGCCTGGGGTTCCAACGTCCCGCAGACGCGCACGCCGGACGCCCACTTCTTCACCGAGGTGCGCTACAAGGGCACCAAGACGGTCTCGGTGTGCCCGGATTACTCCGAGGTCTCCAAGCTCACCGATGAGTGGATGAGCGCCAAGCAGGGCACTGACGCGGCGCTGGCCATGGCCATGGGGCACGTCATCCTCAAGGAGTTCCACCTCGACAACCCCAGCGCCTACTTCAGCGACTATGTGCGCCGCTACACCGACATGCCGTGCCTGGTTGAGCTCGAAGTTCGCGAAGACGGCAGCTATGCGCCGGGCCGTCAGCTGCGCGCCAGCGACATTGTCGACAGCTTGGGTCAGGCCAACAATCCCGAGTGGAAGACCCTGGTGTGGGACGAGATCAGCGATCAGCTGGTAGTGCCGCGCGGCTCCATTGGCTTTCGCTGGGGGGAAACCGGTGACGAGGTGGGCAAGTGGAACCTGGAGTCGCTGGATGCGGCCGGCAATGAAATCAAGCCGCTGCTGAGTCTGGCCGAGCGCCACGATGAGATTGCCAGCGTCGCCTTCCCCTACTTCGGCGGCATCGATCGGGAGCACTTCCCGCGCGTAGAGCTCGAAGGCGCCAGCAACGAGCTGCTGTTCCACAACCTGCCGGTCAAGCGCATGCAAAAGGCCGACGGCACCTCCATGCTGGTGGTGACGGTCTTCGATCTGATGTGTGCCAACTACGGCATCGACCGCGGCTTCAAGAATGCCGACGGCAAAGGATTTGACGACGACGGCGCGACCAGCTACGACCAGGTCAAGCCCTATACGCCGGCCTGGCAGGAAAAAATCACCGGCGTGCCCGCCGAGCAGTGCCTGCGCATTGCCCGGGAGTTCGCCGACAACGCCGACAAGACCCAGGGGCGCTCCATGATCATCGTCGGTGCCGGTATGAACCACTGGTACCACATGGACATGAACTATCGCGGCCTGATCAACATGCTGATCCTGTGCGGCTGCGTGGGTCAGACCGGCGGCGGCTGGTCGCACTACGTGGGCCAGGAGAAGCTGCGCCCGCAGACCGGCTGGCTGCCCCTGGCCTTCGGCCTCGACTGGCACCGTCCGCCGCGCCAAATGAACGGCACCTCGTTCTTCTACAACCACTCCTCCCAGTGGCGCTACGAGAAGCTCGAGATCAAGGAGATCCTCTCGCCGCTGGCCAAGGCCGAGGACTATCCCGGCAGCCTGATCGACTTCAACGTGCGCGCCGAGCGCATGGGCTGGCTGCCCTCCGCGCCGCAGCTGGATACCAACCCGCTGCATCTGGCCAAGGCCGCCAAGGACGCGGGCAGCGAGTCTACCGCGGCGTACGTGGTCGATCAGCTCAAGAGCGGCAAGCTGCGTTTCGCCGCGGAGCATCCGGACAGCCCGCAGAACTTCCCGCGCAACCTCTTCATCTGGCGCTCCAACCTGCTGGGCTCCTCGGGCAAGGGCCACGACTATCTGCTCAAGTACCTGCTGGGGGCCAACCACGGCGTGCAGGGCAAGGACCTGGGCAAGATGGACGGCGTCAAGCCCCAGGAGGTCGACTGGCACGAAGAGGCGGCGGAAGGCAAGGTCGACCTGCTGGTGACTCTGGACTTCCGCATGTCCACCACCTGCCTCTACTCGGATATCGTGCTGCCCACGGCCACCTGGTACGAGAAGGACGACCTCAACACCTCCGACATGCACCCCTTCATCCATCCGCTGACCGCGGCGACCGACCCGGCCTGGGAATCGCGCAGCGACTGGGAAATCTACAAGGGCATCGCCAAGGCGTTCTCCAAGGTCTGCGTGGGGCACCTGGGCGAGGAGACCGACCTGGTTACCCTGCCGCTGCAGCACGACTCTCCCGGAGAGCTGGCCCAGGTTGACGTCAAGGACTGGAAAAAGGGCGAGTGCGAGCCGATTCCCGGCAAGACCATGCCGGCGCTGATCGAGGTCGAACGCAACTACCCCGAGACCTATGAGCGCTTTACCTCGATAGGCCCGCTGCTTGAGTCCATCGGCAACGGCGGCAAGGGGATCAGCTGGAACACCGAGTCGGAAGTCGAACTGCTGGGCAAGCTGAATCATCGCAAGCCGGATGGCGCGCAGAAGGGGCGCCCGCTGATCGATTCGGCCATCGATGCCGCCGAGATGATCCTGACGCTGGCGCCGGAAACCAACGGCAACGTGGCGGTCAAGGCCTGGGACGCGCTGTCCAAGATTACCGGACGCGACCATACGCACCTGGCGCTGCCCAAGGAGGACGAGAAGATCCGCTTCCGCGATGTCGTCGCCCAGCCGCGCAAGATTATCTCAAGCCCCACCTGGTCGGGCCTGGAAGACGAGCACGTCTCCTACAATGCCGGCTACACCAACGTGCACGAGCTGATTCCCTGGCGCACGGTGAGCGGGCGTCAGCAGCTCTACCAGGACCATCCGTGGATGCGCGCCTTCGGCGAGAGCCTGCTGGTCTACCGCCCGCCCATTGACACCAAGGCGGTGTCCAGCGTGCACGAGCCCAAGAGCAACGGTAACCCCGAGATCGCGCTGAACTGGATCACGCCGCACCAGAAGTGGGGTATTCACTCCACCTACTCGGACAACCTGCTGATGCAGACCCTGTCCCGGGGCGGCCCTATCGTGTGGCTGTCCGAAGATGACGCCAAATCCATCGGCGTCGAGGACAACGACTGGATGGAGCTGTACAACGCCAACGGCGCCATCGTCGCGCGGGCGGTGGTCAGTCAGCGGGTCAAGACGGGCATGGCGATGATGTATCACGCCCAGGAGCGGATCGTGAATATTCCAGGCTCGGAGATCTCCGGTACCCGCGGCGGTATTCACAACTCGGTGACCCGCGTGTGTCCCAAGCCGACCCACATGATCGGCGGCTACGGACACCTGGCCTACGGCTTCAACTACTATGGCACCGTGGGTTCCAACCGCGACGAGTTCGTCATCGTGCGCAAGATGAAGAAGATCGACTGGCTGGATGGCGAAGGCAACGACTATGAGCAGGAGGCCGTAAAATGAAGATTCGTTCCCAGGTAGGCATGGTCCTCAATCTGGACAAGTGCATCGGCTGTCACACCTGCTCGATTACCTGCAAGAACGTCTGGACCAG
>DATHXP010000004.1:0-1979 GCA_035459605.1 Halomonas sp.
GCGCCGCGCTGGCGATAGGCGTGCGTGCTGAACAGCACCCGATGCGGGGTGTTTTCCAGGCCCTGGCGCCGGATCAGCGCGTCGAGCTCAGCCAGCACCCGCTCGCGAGCGGTACCGTGAATCATGCAAAACAGGTTGAAGGGCCACTCGGGCAGGCGGCGCGGTCGCTGGTAGCAAAGGGTCACCGCCGGCTCTTTCGCGAGGCGCTGCCCCAGCTCTTGGACCTGCTCATCCGGCACGTCCCACACCACCATGGCGTTGGCGGTAATGCCCAGGGCGCGGTGCTTGACCACCAGCCCCAGCCGCCTGATCAGGCCGCTTCGCTGCCAGCCCTCAACGGCGGCCATTACTTCCGCCTCGCTCATACCGCACTGTTCGGCCAGGCGTTGCCAGGGGCGCGGCGTCAGGGGCAGGCCTTTTTCAAGCAGGCTGCGCAAATGCCGCTCACGCTGCTGAACCGAAGCCGACGCTGTGTTCGTCATGCCCCCTCCAGCTCGGCCCAGGGAAGCGGAAAGCCCAGGTCGATATGGAAGCCTTCGAGCATGGGCAGACGCAGCACGGGCCTATCCAGCCTGGCCTCCAGTGCGTCGAGCCGCTGGGTGAGCGTCGCTTGATCCGGCGCCGTCATCACGAACCACAGATTGTAGCGATGCTCGCGGGCGTAGTTGTGGTTGATTCCGGGCGCCTGATTGATGAGCTTGGCGTATGACTCTTTCTGCGCGTCGGGTACCGCCACCGCTGCCAGCAGGCTGGCACCGGCCCGGGTGTGCTCGAACACCGGCCCGACCCGGCTCAGCACGCCCAGGCTCTGCAGCCGCTCCAGACGCCCAATGAGCGCGTCTTCGCTGAGCCCCAGCTCCCTGCCCATGACGGCAAAGGGGCGCGAGCAGACCGGCAAACCGCGCTGATAGCGGTCCAGCAGGCGTCGGTCCGCGACATCGAGCTGGTGAACAAAATGGGGCATTGGCAAAGCTCACGTTAAGGTCTGCAGGGCGAGCCCTTTGTCCGTGCCGAACTCCGACGGCACCGGCGGCTCGTGCATGATGTATCTGGCCATCATCTCGATTTCATCATCGGTCAATTTACCTAGAGCACCCCAGCTGGGCATGCCCGCATGACGACACTCTTATCACTGCAGCTACCGCCGCGGTCAGCGGCGCGCGATACCCGCTCGGTTTACTCATCGTTCCACCCCTCATAATTTCTAAAGGTCACGTATCGCCAGAAGCCTTTTTTAGCTGTTTGCTGCCTGGTCAAGCTGCGGGAACATAGCCGCTTGCATGAAGCATCACTGCCAACCGATCTGCCAGCGTCAGCATAGCAGCATGCCAGACCTCTGCTACATGACCAAGATCAAGGTTTGTGCTGGCCAAACGTCATATCCTGAGGCTACTTTTACAGCCTGACGTCGGCGGCTATGCGGGTGCCCATTTGCGATGCGGAGGGCGCTATCCTGCCGGTGCTTCTTCCGCCAGGCGGACCGCACGCCCAGGCGACGTCAGCCGGTAGGATCTCATTGCTTGGAGTCGTGTCATGCGCCCTGTCATCAGAAACTGCCGCGCTCTTTGCGCAAGCCTGCTGCTGGTTTCTCTGCTACCAGTTTCTCTGCTATCCAACGCCGATCCTCCCACCGAGCGCAAGACAGAACTCGACACTCTTCTCTATCAGGACTGCGGCTCCTGTCACGGCATGACCCTGCGTGGCGGCCTGGGACCGCCCCTGCTACCCGAGAACATGGCGCGCTACAACACGCAAGCCATCGCCGCGATTATCCTGCATGGCGTACCCGGCACCGCCATGCCACCCTGGTCGGCGCTGCTCACCGAAGACGACGCCGCCTGGCTTGCCGATCAGCTGCTGCCGCAGGATTCAAGTCCTCACTGATTCCACCGATTCAAGGAAACTATCGCATGCGCATGTTCAAGCCGTTACTGATCGCCGGCGCCATGGCGTTTCTGGCAAGCCATCAAACGCCGCTG
>DATHXP010000005.1:0-2642 GCA_035459605.1 Halomonas sp.
TGCCCGAGTTCATGCGGGGCATTGGCATGGGATCATTCTCCTTGGCGGCGGTACATCCGTGTACCGCTATGGATTGTTGCTCACGAAGCCATTATGCCCGAGTTCATGCCTCGGCATGAACGCGGTTTTCACGTTTCACCAAGCAGGTCCAGGCTGGCCATCGGCGCCTGCCGGCGCAGGCCGCGCGACAGCCAGTGGCCGATCCCTCCGACCAGCAGGGCACCGCCCAGCGGCAGCGCGGCCCACAGCCACAGGTGCGGGCGCGGCGCCAGGTCGAGCCAGCCCAGGTAGAGCCCGGCGGCGGCGAGCTCGGCCAGCAGCGCCGCCAGCAGGCCGCTGGCGAGCCCCAGCAGCACAAACTCGGCGGCCTGAACGCGCGCCAGGGTGCCCTGCCCGGCGCCGAACACCCTGAGCACGCCGCCCTCATGGGCGCGCGCGGGGGCGCTGGCGGTCAGGGCGGCGTAGAGCACGCTGCACCCGGCCAGCAGCACGAAGATCAGCACCAGCTCCACGGCACGGGTCACCTGATTGAGCACCTCGCGCACCCGCAACAGGATGGCGTCCACGTCCAGCAGGGTGACGCCGGGAAACTGCTTGATCAGCGTTCTGACGCCGTCGCGCCTTTCGCCCTCCAGATAGAAGGCGGTAATAAAGCTGTGCCCGAAGCGCTCAAGCACGCCGGGCGGGAAGATGACATAGAAGTTTGGCTTGAAGCTGTCCCAGTCCAGATCCCGCAGGCTGGTGATCCGGCCGTCAACCCGCTCGCTGCCGATGCTGAACGTCAGCACGTCGCCAAGTTCAAGCCCGAGATTTCGCGCAAGCTCCGCCTCCAGCGAGATCTCTGCGAGTGCCGCCTCGCCGCCGGGCTCGGCGGCCACGCTGCCATACCAGCCCTGGTCGGGGCTCGGGTCCGAAGTTTCGCCTGAACTCCTGCCGGCGGCCCTGGAAGCCGTCAGCCACTGCCCTGCCACGACGCGATTGCCCTCGGGCAGCTCGGCGGACCAGGTAAGGTTGAGCTCGCGGTTCAGCGCATTGTTGCCCCGGGCTTCCGGGGGCACCGCCTCGCGCGGCGGCACGCCGTTGATGGCGGTAATCCGCCCGCGCACCATGGGATAAAGCGCGCTGCGCGACAGCGCCATCTCGCCGAGCCGGGCTTCAAACGCCTCGCGCTCCTGGGGCTGGATGTTGATGGCGAAATGATTGGGCGTGTCGTCGGGCAGCTGCTCCTGCCAGGCGCTCAGCAGGTCGCCGCGCACCATGGCTATCATCGCCATGGCAAACAGCGTGGTGGCAAAGGCCAGCAGCTGCCCGAGACTCGCCTCGCGGCGCCGGGCCAGCTGGCTGCCGCCGATGCGCAGCGCCTGCAGCAAGCTGCCTTTGGCGCCGCCGCTGGCGTCAGCGCCGCGCGGCAGGCGCGCGCAGGCCTTGAGCAGCGCCTTCAGCAGCAGGCCGCCCAGCCACCACAGGGCCAGCAGCGCAATCCCTCCGCCAAGCAGCAGCGCCAGCGCCAGCTTCAGGTCGCCGGAATAGAGCCACAGCAGGGCGCCAAATACCGCCGCCGCCACCCCCTGAACCAGCCAGGCCGAGGCCGGCAGCGGGTCAAGCTCGCGACGCAGCACCTTGAGCGCGCTGACGCGGCGCAGCCGCAGCAGCGTCGGGCCGGCAAAGCCTGCCAGCACCGCCAGCGCCGTCAGCACGCCCATCACCAGCGGCAGCGGGCCCGGTGCCGGCAGGTCAACCGGCAGCACGCCGCCGAGCAGCACCAGCAGCAGCGCCTGGCCGACCAGTCCCAGTAGCGCGCCCAGCAGCGACGCTATCAGCGCCAGCCACAGCAGCTGCAGCGCGAACAGCCCGCCGAGCTCGCGCTGGGTCGCGCCGAAGCTGCGCAGCAGCGCGGCGGTATCCAGGTGGCGCTCCACGTAGCGGCGCGTGGCCATGGCCACCGCCACGCCGGCCAGCAGTACGGCGGCAAGGCCCGCCAGGCTCAGGTAGCGGTCGGCCCGGTCCAGCGCGCTGCCCAGGCGCGGCCGATCGCGGCGCACGTCCTGCGTCTCGATGCCCTGGGCGCGCCAGCGGGCCAGGCGCGGCTCGACGGCATCCAGCGCCGCGGGCGGGCCGGCGGCCAGCAGTTCGTAATCGATGCGCGAGCCGGGCTGCACCAGTCCGGTAGCCGACAGGTCATCCAGATGCATCATCACCCGCGGGTTGAAGCTGCCAAAGCCCACCGACGGGTCGGCCTCGCGCTCGATCACGCCATCGACCCGCAGGGTCGCCTGCCCAACCTGCAGCGTATCGCCGGGGCGCAGGTCGAGCAGCACCTCGAGCCGTGGCGCGATCCACACCGTGCCGGGCGCCGGGCCACGCGCCAGCGACTCCGGCCCCTCGCCTTGCCCACGATCCACCAGCGAGGCGCCGTAGTGCGGATAGGCGTCGTCCACGGCCTTGAGGCTTGCCGGCGAGAAGCCGTCGTCCTGGCTGACCATGGAGACCATCCCCACCCGGTCGGAGAGCGCGAAGCCCGCCTCGACCAGCTCACCGCGCAGCGCTTCGTCAAACGGCCGCGACTGCTCCAGCACCAGATCGCCGCCCAGCAGCTGGCCGGCCTGGCGCGTCAGCCCGCGCTCCAGCCGGTCAAGAAAGAA
>DATHXP010000006.1:0-12628 GCA_035459605.1 Halomonas sp.
CGCCCCAGCCCGGATCAGTGAGTCTCGATCAATGAGTCGCGGGAAATGACACCCTCCCTGGCCTGGGTCGGACTCGGCAGCAACCTCGACGATCCCCACGAGCATGTCGAGCGCGCCCTGCAGGAGCTTGACGAGCTGCCGCTGACGCGTTGCCGACAGCGGTCATCGCGCTACCGCAGCCGCCCGGTAGGGCCAGCCGATCAGCCCGACTTCGTCAACGCCGTCGCACTGCTGGAGACGCGACTCTCGCCGCTGGCGCTGCTCGATCAGCTGCAGGCACTGGAGCAGCGCCACGGCAGAGTGCGCCAGCGCCGCTGGGGGCCACGCACGCTGGACCTCGACCTGCTGCTGTTTGACAACCTCAGCCTCTCGACGCCGCGCCTGACTCTCCCCCATGCGCAGATGACCCGGCGCGGGTTCGTGCTGCTGCCACTGGCCGAAGTGGCACCCGACTTGCGTCTGCCCGACGGCCAGCGTATTGATGAACTGCTGGCGGCCCTCGATACCAGCGACTTGCGAAAGGTGTTACCAAAGTCCCCACAAAGGCTCGATGAGTGCCACCTATCGACACCAGGGCATTCATCAGGTAACAATTAGCCTTCATCACAGGGGCTGGCCCACCCTCGCCAATCCGACGACGAGACGAGAAACCATCATGAAAACCGTCACCCTGAGCACGCTGCGAGCTTACAAGCGCGCCGGTGAAACCTTCAGCTGCCTGACCGCCTATGACGCCAGCTTCGCCCGTGCGGCAAGCGAGGCGGGCATTGACGTTCTGCTGGTTGGCGACTCGCTGGGCATGGTGCTTCAGGGCCATGCCAGCACCCTGCCGGTCACGCTGGAAGATATCTGCTACCACACCCGCTGCGTGGCGCGCGGCAATCAGCGCAGCCTGCTGATGGCCGACCTGCCCTTCATGAGCAACGCCACCGCCGAGCGCACGCTGGAAGACGCCGCCGCCCTGATGCGTGCCGGCGCCCAGATGATCAAGGTAGAAGGCGAGGCCTGGATGGCTGACGATATTCGCGAATTGACGCGCCGCGGCGTCCCGGTCTGCGCCCACCTGGGCCTGACGCCGCAGACGGTCTATCAGCTGGGCGGTTACAAGGTCCAGGGGCGTGGAGCCGAGCAGGCCCGGCAGATCCTTGAAGACGCCCGCATGCTGGTGGAAGCCGGCGCCTCGATCATCCTGCTGGAGTGCGTCCCGTCCGAGCTCGGCCAGGCCGTCAGCGAAGCGCTGGAGGTACCGGTCATCGGCATCGGCGCAGGCCCGGACACCGACGGCCAGATCCTGGTCATGCATGACATCCTGGGCGTCTCAAGCGGCGTGCAGCCGCGCTTTGTGAAGAACTTCATGGCCGAGGCCGACGACATTCAGGACGCCTTCCGCCGCTACCACAGCGCCGTCAAGGAGCGCCGCTTCCCTGCCCCCGAGCACGGCTTCTGATGCTAACGGTTCGAGAAATCCCCGCCCTGCGTCAGGCCCTCGACGCGCCGCGCCGCGCCGGCCAGCGCATCGCGCTGGTGCCCACCATGGGCAATCTTCATGCCGGGCACCTTGCGCTGGTCAAGGAGGCCCGGCGGCGTGCCGATGTGGTGGTCGCGACGATCTTCGTCAACCCACTACAGTTCGGCCCCGATGAAGACCTGGCGACCTATCCCCGCACCCTGGCTGACGATCAGGCACGGCTTGCCGAGGCAGGCTGTGACCTGCTGTTTGCGCCGAGCGCTAAGGCCATGTATCCACGCGGCCTTGACGCCCAGACCCGGGTCAGCGTGCCCGAGGTCAGCATGGGCCTGTGCGGCGGCTCGCGCCCCGGTCACTTCGACGGCGTGGCGACCATCGTGACCATGCTGTTCCATCTGGTCCAGCCTCAGCTGGCCTGCTTTGGCGAGAAGGACTATCAGCAGCTGGCGGTGATTCGTCGCCTGGTGGCGGATCTTCATCTGCCCATCGAGATCGTCGGGGTGCCCACCGTGCGCGCCGAGGACGGTCTGGCGCTATCCTCGCGCAACGGCTACCTCAGCGCAGAGGAGCGCGCCCGCGCGCCGCGCCTGCAGGCTATTCTGCGCGAGCTGCGTGGTGCCCTGCAGGCGGGGCAGGCCCCCGAAAACGTGCTGGCCGATGGCCTGCAGCAGCTGGTCGACAGCGGCTTCGCCCCCGACTATCTTGAGCTTCGCAGCGCCGATCTGAGCCCGGTAGGGAGCGGCACAGTTGACGCCGTTCTGCTGGTCGCCGCCCACCTGGGCAGCACTCGCCTGATCGACAACCTGCGCGTGACGCTGTCTCAGCAGAGTCGCTGAAGGCAGGCTCTTCGCCACCCAACATCCACCTCACCGACACAGGAGCACCCCAGACCGTGCTGACTACCATGCTCAAGGCCAAGCTGCACATGGCCCGCGTTACCCACGCCGTACTCAACTACGAAGGTTCCTGCGCCATCGACGGCGATCTTCTGGATATGGCCGGGATCCACGAGAACGAACAGATCCAGATCTACAACGTCGAGAACGGCCAGCGATTCACCACCTATGCCATCCGCGCCGAGGAAGGCTCGAAGATCATCTCGGTCAACGGCGCCGCCGCCCATCTGGCAAGCGAGGGCCAGCGGGTCATCATCTGCAGCTACGGCCAGTACACTCTGGCAGAGCTTGAGACCCACGCCCCCGCGCTGGTCTATCTCCAGGAAGGCAACCTGGTCAGCCACACCAGCCACGCCATTCCGGTGCAGATGGCCTAGGCTTTCGATGCCGCGCTCGTCGTGCGGGGCAACGCAGCCGTGCCGGGCTTGGATAGCGCTGGCGCTTGGGGAGCGGCCTGCGCGTCGTCATCGCCGAGCACAAAGGTATCGATCAGCGCGCTTAGGCGGGTGGCCTGTTCGCGCATGGCTTCAGCGGTGCCGGACGTTTGCTGCACCAGCGCGGAGTTTTGCTGGGTCATGGTGTCCATTTCGGCCACCGCCGTATTGATCTGACCAATGCCGTGGCTTTGCTCTCGCGCACCGGCGCTGATCTCGGCTATCACATCGGTGACGCGGGTGACGCCCTCCACGATCTCGCGCATGGTGGCACCGGCACGCTGCACGGTCTCGCCGCCCTGGCGAGTATAGGTGACCGCGGTATCGATCAGGCCGCGAATTTCGCTGGAGGCATCGGCGCTGCGGCTGGCCAGGCTGCGTACTTCCTGGGCGACCACCGCAAAGCCACGCCCGTGTTCGCCGGCGCGGGCCGCTTCCACCGAGGCGTTGAGCGCCAGGATGTTGGTTTGAAAAGCGATGTCGTCAATCAGCTTGATGATCTCGCCGATCTGCGTCGCCGAGCCGCTGATATCTCCCATGGTCTTTTCCACGTCGGTCATCGCTTCACCGCCCTGGCGCGCCACGCTGACCGTCGAGGAAGCCAGCTGATTGGCCTGCTGTGCCGCCTCGGCGCTGTGATTGACGGTGGAAGTGATCTCTTCCATCGACGACGACGTCTCCTGCAGATTGGCAGCGGCCTGCTCGGTACGCGTGGCCAGCTCCTCGCTGCCCCTCGCCATCTCACCGGCGGCGCTATGCACCTCATACACGCCGCGACGCACGTCGATAAGCGTGGTTTGCATGCGTGCCACGAAGGTATTGAACTGCTCGGCCAGCTCGCCTACTTCATCCCGGGAGGCGACGCTGAGTCGCTGGGTCAAATCACCGCGCCCCTGGGCAATATCGCGCATCGCCGAGGCGGTGATATTGATCGGGTGCACGAGCCTGCGCACCAGCCACAGCGCCACCAGCGCCACGCCGATGAAGATCGCGATGCCCAGCAGTATCGTGCTGGTGATCGTGCTGCGCAGCGACGCAGACGCCTCGGCGCTGACAGCGGCCATGGTCTGTTCGATATCGTATAGATACATTCCCGCGCCGATGACCCAGCCCAGCCTGGGAAGGTTCACGATGTAGGACTGCTTTTCTTCCACGCTCCCGGTTTCTGGATGCTCCCATCGATAGGTGTAAAAGCCACCGCCGCTGCGGCCGAGTTCGATCACATCTTTTGCAATGGGCCGGCCGTCCGGATCCAGCTCATTCAGCTGGTCCGTACCCACCAGCTCCAGGTTATCGCCGACGACGGTAGCCTTGCCACTGTAGTCGTAGCCGAAAATATAGTTGCCGCCGTCAAAGCGTATGCCCTGCAGCACTTGATACGCTCGATGCAGGACTTCTTCCTCACTCAGGGCTGGGTCGTCCACTAGCGCGGAGGTGGCGCTGCGAGCGATATCCATCACGCCCTTGACTCTTTCCTTGCGCGCCTCCACCAGCTGTTCGCGCTGCTCGGCAATGCTCTCCTGACTGGCGGCGCGCTGCTTCAGCGCCGCTACCGTCACGAGGGTGGCGGTGACCAGGAAAAGCGGTATCAGCACCAGCGCCAGCATCTTGCTTTGCAGACTTAGAAAACGACGTAAACCAGCGGGACGGGACATAGAGGACTTCCTTCTTTTTATTAACCAGCGACTCCACGGGCAAGAGGCCGCCAGCGTCGGCCATCGAGTCATCGTTAGTCATCGGCCCGAGCGACGATAAATTAAGAAAAAGCGCTTCGATTTCAGAATTTTTTTCTATCCCCAATATGGCGCCCGGCATGAGATGCGGAATAGATATCCTGTCATTCATGGATTGACACAGGAATCAGCCGATCCAGCTGCGCCATTCCGGTGCGGATGGCTTAGCGCACAAGCTGGCATGGGCGCGAGGCGTCCATACCTTCAGACACAGGCTGACCTATACTCGTACGGCAGCTAATACGCTTTGGGGCTTGCCGCAGTGCACAAACTTCCCCTATGCTGGATGAACGTCAGTCCGTGAACCTCAGGAGTATGCATCATGCAAGACGTGGTGATTGTTGCCGCTCGTCGTACCGCCGTGGGTGCCTTTGGTGGCTCCTTGGCCGGTATCCCCGCCAGCGATCTGGGCGCTAGCGTAATCAAGGATATTCTTTCAACCACTGGCGTATCTGGCGACCAGATCGACGAAGTTCTGCTGGGCCAGGTGCTGACCGCGGGCGTCGGCCAGAACCCCGCGCGCCAGGCAGCCATCAATGCCGGCTTGCCGGAAAACGTGCCCGCGATGACGATCAACAAGGTGTGCGGCTCCGGCCTCAAGGCCCTGCACCTGGCCACCCAGGCTATCCGCTGTGGCGATGCCGAGATCATCCTTGCCGGCGGCCAGGAGAACATGTCGCTGTCACCGCACCTGCTGCCCCACTCGCGTACCGGCCAGCGCATGGGTGACTGGAAGGCTATCGACTCCATGGTCCATGACGGCCTGTGGGACGCCTTCAACAACTACCATATGGGCATCACCGCCGAGAACCTGGCGGAGAAGTACGGCATCACCCGGAAAGAGATGGACGAATTTGCCGCCGCCTCCCAGCAAAAGGCCGTCGAAGCCGTCGAGTCCGGGCGTTTCGACGACGAAATCCTGCCGATAGAGATTCCCCAGCGCAAGGGCGACCCCGTCGTCTTCAGCAAGGATGAGGGCCCCCGCGCCGGCATCACCGCCGAAAAGCTCGGCGGCATGCGTCCGGCGTTCAAGAAGGACGGCACCGTCACCGCCGGCAACGCTTCCTCCATCAACGACGGCGCTGCGGTTGTCATGCTGTGCTCCGCCGACAAGGCCAAGGAGCTGGGTCTCGAGCCGCTGGCGCGCATCAAGGCTTACTCCAACGCCGCCGTTGACCCGGCCATCATGGGCATCGGCCCGGCGCCGGCAACCCGCCGCTGCCTGGAGAAAGCCGGCTGGAGCCTGGAGGACCTGGACCTGGTCGAGGCCAACGAGGCCTTCGCCGCTCAGGCGCTGTCGGTCAACAAGGAGCTGGGCTGGGATACTTCAAAGATCAACGTCAACGGCGGCGCCATCGCCATCGGGCACCCCATCGGCGCCTCCGGCTGCCGCATCCTGGTCTCTCTGGTCCACGAAATGATCAAGCGCGATGCCAAGAAGGGCCTCGCCACTCTATGTATCGGTGGCGGCCAGGGCGTGGCGCTGGCCATCGAGCGCTGAGAAACCCCTGATTCATTGCTGCGCTCCCCCCAGAGAGCATGAGGCAGCACAAAAGAACCGCCCCCCGCAGCTCGACTGCGGGGGGCGGTTTTCTATTCCTGCCTTACACTTACAGCTCTGTAGCGGCCTCCGCGGCCTCGAAGGCGGCCTTCTCTTCTTCGCTCATTTCCTTGATGGTGAGCTTGACGCGGTTGCGGTTGTCGATGTCGAGCACCTTGACGACCGGCTCATCGCCTTCGTTGAGAAAATCACGCACGTCGTTGACCCGCTCCGGCGCGATCTGAGAGATGTGCACCAGGCCATCGGTGCCGGGCATGATGTTGATGAAGGCGCCAAAGTCGGCGATGCGCACCACCTTGCCGCGGTAGAGCTTGCCGATTTCCGCCTCGGCGGTGATCTCCAGCACGGTGTCGATGGCTTTCTTGGCCGCCGCCTTGTCCTCGGCGTAGATACGCACGGTGCCGTCGTCGTCCAGATCGATGGAAGCGCCGGTGTCATCGCAGATCTTGCGGATGGTGGCGCCGCCCTTGCCGATCACGTCGCGGATCTTGTCCGGGTCGATCTTGATGGTCGCCATGGAGGGCGCGTTGTCGGACACCTCCTCGCGGCTCTTGCTGATCACGGCGTTCATCTGCTCGAGGATGTGCAGCCGCGCCGCATGGGCCTGCTCCAGCGCCTGCTCCATGATCGGCTCGTCGATGCCTTCGATCTTGATGTCCATCTGCAGCGCGGTCACGCCTTCGGCGGAGCCGGCCACCTTGAAGTCCATGTCGCCCAGATGGTCCTCATCACCGAGAATATCGGTCAGCACGGCGAAACCGTCGTCGTCCTTGACCAGTCCCATGGCGATACCGGCCACCGGCGCCTTGAGCGGCACGCCGGCGTCCATCAGCGCCAGCGACGAGCCGCACACCGAGGCCATGGAGCTGGAGCCGTTGGACTCGGTGATCTCGGAGACCACGCGGATGGTGTAGGGAAAGTCTTCATCGCTGGGCAGCATCGCCTGGATGCCGCGACGCGCCAGGCGGCCATGGCCGATCTCGCGACGCTTGGGGCCGCCCATGAAGCCCGCCTCACCCACGCTGTAGGGAGGGAAGTTGTAGTGCAGCATGAAGCGGTCCTTGCGCTCGCCTTCCAGCGACTCGATCAGCTGAGAGTCGCGCAGGGTGCCCAGGGTTGCCACCACGATGGCCTGGGTTTCGCCGCGCGTGAAGATCGCCGAACCGTGGGCCTTGGGCAGGCTGCCGACTTCGATCGCCAGCGGACGCACGGTCTTGTGGTCGCGACCGTCGATGCGCGGCTCGCCCTTGACCACGCGCGAGCGCACCACGCGCTTCTCCAGGCCGGCAAAGGCGCTTTCAACCTCGCCGCCGCTGAACTTGCCGTCTTCCTCGCCGGCCAGCTGAGCCACGGCGGCGTCCTTGAGCGCAGACAACGCATCCTGACGCGCCATCTTGTTGGTCACTCGATAAGCATCGCCCACCTTGGCCTCAAAGGCCTCGGCCAGCGCCTGCTTGAGCGCGATATTTTCTTCGGGCGCCTGCCACTCCCAGCGCGGCTTGCCCGCTTCGGCGACCAGCTCGTTGATCGCGGCGATGGCAACCTGCATCTCCTGGTGGCCGTAGAGCACGGCCCCCAGCATCTCGTCTTCGAGCAGCTCCTGGGCTTCGGACTCGACCATCAGCACCGCTTTCTCAGTGCCCGCCACCACCATGTTCAGCTCGGAGGTAGTCAGATCCTCGACGGTGGGGTTGAGGTAGTAGCCGCGCTCCTCGTCGAAACCGACCCGCGCCGCGCCAATGGGGCCGTTGAAGGGCACGCCGGAGATCGCCAGCGCCGCGGAGGTGCCGAGCAGGGCGGCGATGTCCGGATCCTGGTTGCGATCGGCGGACAGCACCGTACACACGACCTGGACTTCGTTCATGAAGCCGTCGGGAAACAGCGGGCGAATCGGGCGATCGATCAGCCGCGAGGTCAGGGTTTCCTTCTCGGTGGGGCGCCCTTCACGCTTGAAGAAGCCGCCGGGAATCTTGCCGACCGCGTAGGTCTTTTCCTGATAGTGGACGGAGAGCGGGAAGAAAGGCTGCGACGGATTCGCTTCCTTTCTTGCCACCACGGTGCACAGCACCACGGTATCGTCCATGGTGACCATCACGGCACCAGTGGCCTGGCGGGCGATGCGCCCGGTTTCCAGGGTGACGGTGCTATGACCGTATTGGAATGTTTTCTTGACCGGATTCACGGCAGCTTCCTTCGACATTTGCGATTCATGATGGGGTCGTTTTGATTCGACGACCATTTTAGGGATTGACGCGCCCGACGGCCAGCACGAGCCCTACACGCAAAAGCGGGCAGCCCTGGAGGGCTGCCCGCTCAGCTGTCGGACCAGTAGTAAAAAGAGGAACGGCGTAGCGAATCCCTGTTTCTCCTAGCGGCGCAGCCCCAGGCGCTGGATCAGCGACTGATAGCGCTCAAAGTCCTTGCGCCGCAGGTAGTCCAGCAGCTTGCGGCGCTGGTTGACCATGCGGATCAGCCCGCGACGCGAGTGGTGGTCGTGCTTGTTGGTCTTGAAATGATCCTGCAGGCCATCGATGTTGGCGCTCAGCAGGGCCACCTGGACCTCGGGGGATCCGGTGTCGCTATCGTCGCGACCATACTCTTTGACGATATCGGACTTCTGTTCGGCGGTAAGTGCCATCTGTCTCTCCAATAAGCAATATGCTAAATAATGAATGTCGAAGACCACGCATATTTGCAGTCTCCACGCCCGCTCACAGAACGGTTACGCCAAGCCCGCCTCGTCGGCGCTGCTCAGCAGACGGCGCGGGGCGATTTCCCCGACCGCTGACACCACGCCGAGACCCACAAAGGCCCCGTCGCAGTAGAGTCTTGCCACATCGTCCAGCGCGAGGCCGCCGGTGTCCAGATTCACGCGCTGGCCGTGGCGCAGGCGCCGTGACGCCTGCGGGTCCAGCTCGAGCCGAGGCAGATCGGCCACCAGCGCGTCCACCGGCAGCAGCGCGGCTTCACGGGACGCCTGGTCAGGCAGCGCCTCCAGCGCGTCGGGCGTAAGCATGCCCTCCGCCGTAAAGGGGCCGACCTGCAGCCGTCGCAGCCGGCTGATATGCGCCCCGCAGCCTATCGCCTCGCCGATATCCTCGGCCAGGGCGCGGATGTAGGTGCCCTTGCTGACGCGCACCTCCAGCTCGAAGGCGTCGCCCTCGAACGCCAGCAGGCGCGCATCATACACCGTCACTCGCCGGGCTGCACGCGCGACCGTCTTGCCTTCACGGGCCAGCTCATAGAGCTTGCGCCCCCGATGCTTGAGCGCCGATACCATCGGCGGCACCTGCTCGATCTCGCCGCTAAAGCGCGCCAGCACCTCGCGCAGCGCGGCCTCGCCGAGCTCGGGCACCTTGCAGCGCGCGGTGACCTTGCCCTCGGCGTCGCCGCTGTCGGTGGTCACGCCCAGTTCGACCCGGGTGCGATACGTCTTGTCGGCATCCAGCAGCCAGCTGGAAAATTTGGTGGCCTCGCCGAAGCACACCGGCAGCAGCCCCGTCGCCATGGGGTCCAGCGTGCCGGTATGGCCGGCCTTCTGGGCCTGAAACAGGCGCCGAGCGCGCTGGAGCGCCTGATTGCTCGACGCGCCTCTAGGCTTGTCGAGCAGCAGCACTCCGTTGACCGGCAGACCGCGACGCCGACGCGCCATCAGCTGTTCTCGCCGTCCGCGCCGTCGTCCTCGTCACCGCGACGCGCACGATCCTCGGCCACGGCCTCCTCGATCAGCGACGACAGCCGCCGGCCGCGCACTACGCTCTCATCAAAATGAAAGCGCAGCTCCGGCGTGTGGCGCAGCTTGATACGCCGCGCCACCTGGCTACGCAGGAAACCCGCGGCGTGCCTGAGCACGTCGAGGTTTTCCTTGACGCGCTCGGCGTCGGTCTCACCGAGCAGGGTCACGTGCACGTCGGCATAGCCGAGATCGCGGCTGACCTCGACGCCGCTGACGGTCACCATGCCCAGTCGCGGATCCTTGACCTCGCGCTGGATGAGCACCGCCAGCTCTTTCTGGAGCTGGTCGGCTACCCGGTCGGTACGCTTGAACTCGCGCATCAGTGTTGCCTCGCGTCTAGAGCGTCCGCTCGACTTCAACCTGATCGAAGACTTCGATCTTGTCGCCGACCTGGACGTCGTTGTAGTTCTTCACGCCGATGCCGCACTCCATGCCGCTGCGCACCTCCTGGACATCGTCCTTGAAGCGCCGCAGCGATTCAAGCTCGCCCTCGTAGATCACCACATTGTCACGCAGCACGCGGATCTTCTTGTGGCGATAGACGGTGCCCTCAACCACCATGCAGCCGGCCACAGCGCCGATCTTCGGCGCGCGGAAGACATCGCGAACCTCGGCCACACCGACGATCTCTTCTTTCCACACCGGCTCGAGCATGCCGCTCATGGCCTGCTTGACCTCTTCGATCAGGTGGTAGATAACGCTGTAGTAGCGCAGATCCAGGCCTTCACGTTCGATGATCTCGCGGGCAGAGGCGTCGGCGCGCACGTTGAAGCCGACCACGATGGCTTCGGAAGCCAGCGCCAGGTTGGCGTCGGTGCCGGTGATGCCGCCCACGCCGGAGGACACCACGGCAACCTCGACCTCATCGGTGGACAGCTCTTCCAGAGCGCTCCTGATCGCTTCCAGCGAGCCCTGCACGTCGGCCTTGAGCACGATGTTGAGCTTGGCCGCCTCCTCCTGGCCCATCTGGCTGAACATGTTCTCCAGCTTGGCCTTCTGCTGGCGCGCCAGGCGCACCTCGCGGTACTTGCCCTGGCGGAAGTTGGCCACTTCCCGGGCCTTCTTGTCGTCGGCCACCACCATGAAGTCGTCGCCCGCCTCGGGCGTACCGTCCAGACCCTGGATCTCCACCGGCATGGCCGGCCCGACCTCATCAACCTGCTTGCCGAGCTCGTTGGTCAGCGCGCGCACGCGGCCGTAGTGCAGGCCGGCCAGCACGATATCGCCTTTCCTCAGCGTACCGTTCTGGACCAGCACCGTGGCCACCGGACCGCGGCCTCTGTCCAGACGCGACTCGATCACCACGCCCTTGCCGGGGGCGGTCGGCACCGCCGTGAGCTCGAGCACCTCGGAGACCAGCTGAATCGCTTCCAGCAGCGCATCGACGCCTTCGCCGGTCTTGGCGGAGACGTGCACGAACTGGGTATCGCCGCCCCACTCCTCGGAGATGACGCCGTGCTGGGACAGCTCGTTCTTGACGCGATCGGGGTCCGCCGTGGGCTTGTCGATCTTGTTGACCGCCACCACCAGCGGCACCTCGGCGGCCCGCGAGTGCTCGATGGCCTCGACGGTCTGCGGCATCACGCCGTCATCGGCCGCGACCACCAGCACCACCACGTCGGTCGCCTTGGCGCCGCGCGCGCGCATGGCGGTGAACGCCGCGTGTCCGGGGGTATCCAGGAAGGTCGCGCCGCCCTTGTCATCCTCGACGTGATAGGCGCCGATATGCTGGGTGATGCCGCCGGCCTCGCCCGTGGCCACCTTGGCGCGACGGATATAGTCGAGCAGCGAGGTCTTGCCGTGGTCGACGTGGCCCATCACCGTGACAACCGGCGCTCGGGTGATCTGCTCACCCTCGTAGGAGATGTCGAGCACTTCGGCCTCGAGGGCATCGTCCTTGACCAGCTTGGGCGTATGCCCCATTTCCTCGACCACAATGGCCGCGGTGTCCTGGTCAATGGTCTGGTTGATGGTCACCGCCGCACCCATGGTGAACATCGCCTTGATGACCTCGCTGGCCTTGATCGACATCTTGTCAGCCAGCTCCGCCACGCTGATCGACTCGGGGATCGAGACCTCACGCACGATCGGCTGGGTCGGCTTCTGGAAGCCGTGCTTGCCGTTACCGCTGCCCTGCGCACCGCGACGGCTGCCGCGGCGTTCGGAGCGCCTGGCTTTCCTGCCGCCGCGACGCCGCTCCTCGCGCTCGCCGCGGTCGTCCTCGCGATCCCTTCTGGCGCCCTTGCCGGCGGCCTTCCTGGGTGCGCGGCGCGTATCGCCGCGGCCCTCCTTGGGCGGCGCCGGCGCGTCTTCCGGTGACGGTGCAACAATCTCTCCCGGCAGCGGCACCTCGGGCACGGCGGCCTCCGCCGCCTTGGCGCTGGCCTTTTCCTCGGCCTCGCGCGCGGCCTGCTCTTCGGCACGCTGCCTGGCTTCCTCGGCTTCGCGCTCGGCCTGAGCCTGCTGCGAGTCGGCCATGTCGCCGACCAGCTGACGCGGCCCCGACTCCTGGGGCTTTTCTTCTGCAACCGGCTGCTCTTCGCGCTTGACGTAGGTACGCTTCTTGCGCACCTGCACCTCAATGCTCTTGCCGCGCTCGCCGGTCTTGATCCGGCTGCGCGTGCTGCGCGTCAGGGTAATACGGTTGCGCCCCGCGCCGCCTCCGTGGCTTCTGGTCAGGTGTTCGAGCAGCTTGCGCTTATCCTCTTCGGACACCACGTCGCTTTCGGCCCTGTGCTCAAGCCCGGCATCTTTCATCTGTTCAAGCAGGCGGGGCACCTCACGGCGCACCTTCTCTGCC
>DATHXP010000007.1:0-5087 GCA_035459605.1 Halomonas sp.
AAGCCAGCCGCTGGTCATCGACACGCCCGGCGAGGAGGGCGCCGCAGAGCGCGGGCTGGCCGACAGCCTGTCGCGCCCGCGCAGGCGGCGCTGGGGCCTGCTGGGCCTGCTGGCCGGCGGCGTCACGCTGGGCGTTGTCGAATTGGGGCTCTCGCTGCCGGCGAGCCTGGCCGCCGGCGACTGGCTGAATCTGGGCTGGCAGGCGCTGGGATTGGTGGCCATCGGCCTGGGCACCGGCGCCCTGCTGCGCGAGCTGTTTCGGCTGCGCCGACTGCGCCGCCACGACCGGCTGCGCGAAGCGCTGGACGCCCTGCCCCAGGCCGATCACCGCCGCGCCCTGACCACCGCCCAGGCGCTGCGCCGCGACCTCGACCTCGACGACGACCACCCCCACTGGCAGGCGTTTCTCGCCGCCAGCCAGCCGCATCACGACGGCCAGGACGTCCGGGCGCTGCTCGATCATCACCTGCTAGCGCCGCGCGACCGCGAGGCGCGCCGGCTGATTTCGCGCATGAGCAGCGAAACCGCCGTGCTGGTGGCCGTGAGCCCCTTGACGCTGGTCGACATGGCGCTGGTGGCCTGGCGGCACCTGGCCATGATCGACCGACTGAGCCGGCTCTACGGCCTGGAGCTCAACTACGCGGCGCGGCTGCGCCTGCTGCGCCATGTGCTGCACGACATGGCCTTTGCCGGGGTCAGCGAGATGGCCAGCGACGCCAGCATGCAGCTGGTATCGATGAACCTGGCCGGCAAGCTCTCCACCCGCACCGCCCAGGGGCTGGGCGTGGGGCTGCTCGGCGCGCGCCTGGGCCTGCGCACCCAGCGCCTGGTGCGCCCGCTGGCCTTCAGCGATGACCAGCGCCCGCGCCTTTCCGATCTGCGCCGCGAGCTGTGGCAGCGCCTGCGGCGCCTGGAAAGCCGCGCCCCCGAGTCGAATTCCTGAACATCAGGGCGCCTGGCGGCGCCGTCGCGCAGCAGAGCTGCCCTCCTACGGAATCAGGTGCCATGGCTCAGGTTTTCGCAGAAACGGCGATCAGAACTGCGGCTTGCGCTTCTCGACAAAGGCGCTCATGCCCTCACTCTGCTCGTCGCCGGCAAAGCACAGCGCGAACAGGCTGGTCTCCAGCGCCAGGGCGCTGTCCAGGTCCTGATCCAGGCCGTCATGCACCGCCTGCTTGGCGCCGCGCACCGCCTGGGGGCCGTTGCCACCCAGCTGCTTGGTCAGCTCTTCGACGTAAGCGCCCAGCTCGGCCTGGGGCATCACGCGATTGACCAGGCCGATGCGCAGCGCCTCCTGGGCGTCGATCTTGCGCCCGGTGGTGACCAGGTCGATGGCCATGGCCGGGCCTACGCGGCGCGGCAGGCGCTGGGTGCCGCCGAAGCCGGGAATCACGCCGAGCAGCACCTCGGGCTGGCCAAACACCGCGTTGTCGCTAGCTACCGCCCAGTCGCAGGCCAGCGCCAGCTCGCAGCCGCCGCCCAGGCAGAAACCGTTGACCAGCGCCACTACCGGCACCGGCAGCGTCTCGAGGCGCTTGATGGTGCGCAGCGCCTGGCCGGCAAACTCGCGGGCCTGTTCGGGGGTCTTGTCCTTCATCTCGGTGATGTCGGCACCGGCCACGAACGACTTATCGCCGGCGCCGGTGATCAGCACCGCGCGCAGATCCTGGCGCGCCTCGAGAGACACCAGCACCTGTTCCAGTTCGGTGATCACCGCGCTATTCAGCGCATTGAGCGCCTTGGGGCGACTGATGGTCAGCGTCACCACGCCGGCACTGTCCTGTAGCTCGATCAGCTGCTCGCTCATTTCAACTCCTCGCTTGTTCGGGGATGGGTAAACACAAACGCTGGCAAAACCTGACGCCTACCCTAGCGAACGCTTGGTTGGGCGGCAATGGCTGCCCTCCATCACGCGTAGCGATGGAAACCGCGGCCGCTCTTGCGGCCCAGATAGCCGGCATCCACCATGCGCCGCAGCAGCGGACAGGGGCGGTACTTGGTATCGCCAAAGCCCTCGAACAGCACCTCCATGATGGCCAGGCAGACGTCCAAGCCGATCAGGTCGGCCAGCGCCAGCGGACCCATGGGGTGGGCTGCGCCCAGCTTCATGGCCGCGTCGATATCCTCGGGCGTTGCCGTGCCCTCCTGCACCAGAAAGGCCGCCTCGTTGATCATCGGCACCAGCAGGCGGTTGACGGCGAAGCCGGGCATGTCCGCTACCGCCACGGCGGTCTTGCCCAGCGCCTCGGCAAGCGCCTCGATGCGCGCCACGGTGGCGTCACTGGTCTGCTCGGCGCGGATGATCTCCACCAGCTTGAGCACCGGCACCGGGTTGAAGAAGTGCATGCCGACCACGCGCTCAGGGTTATCGCAGACCGCGGCCAGGCGGGTCAGCGACAGCGAGGAGGTGTTGGAGGCCAGGATGGCATCGGGCGCCAGCGCGCTCAGGTCGCGAAACAGCTGCTCCTTGAGCGCGGGATTTTCCGGCGCGGCCTCGATTATCACCTCGCAGCCGGCGAGCCCCTCCAGCGCCGTCAGGGTAGACAGGCGCTGCAGCGCCGCCTGGCGCTCCTCGTCGCTCAGCCGCTGCCTGGCCACCAGCTTTTCCAGGCCCTTGTCGATGGCGCCCCGGCCGCGCTCGAGCGCGGCCTCGGCCACGTCGAACAGCGCCACCTCGAAACCGCTGGTCACCAGCACCTGGGCGATGCCCTGGCCCATGGTGCCCGCGCCTACCACGCCTATCTGCTGCTTGCTCATTGATGCTCCTTGTAAAAGAATGATTCACGTCAGGCGGTCAGCCTCAGCGGCCTGTGCTATCGCCGCTGGGCATGTCTAGAAGAGCCGGGGACAGGTCGAAGAGGGGGTCCTACGCCATGGATGGCGTAGGTAGCGTCCAGGGACGGATTCATAGCGCCCCCTCGCAGACCTGTCGACGGATCGGCCTGAGGATCAAGACTAGCTGCGCCTCAGCGACTGCGCGCCTCTTCACGCAGCACGAACTTCTGGATCTTGCCGGTGGAGGTCTTGGGCAGGTCGGTGAAGATCACCATGCGCGGCGCCTTGAAGTGCGCCAGACGCTCGCGGCAGTAGCTGATGATCTCCTGCTCGGTGACCTCGCCGGCGTCCGCCTTGAGCTTGACGAAGGCGCAGGGCGTCTCGCCCCACTTCTCGTCGGGGCGCGCCACGACCGCGGCCTCTTCCACCGCCGGGTGCGAGTAGATGGTGTCCTCCACCTCGATAGTGGAAATATTCTCGCCGCCGGAGATGATGATGTCCTTGGAGCGGTCCTTGATCTCGATGTAACCATCACTGTGCCATACGGCCAGATCGCCGGTGTGATACCAGCCGCCGTCCAGCGCCTGCCGGGTGGCCTCCTCATCCTTGAGATAGCCCTTCATCACGTTGTTGCCGCGCATCATGATCTCGCCGATGGTGCTGCCGTCCTTGGGCACCGGCTCGAGCGTGGCGGGGTCGGCCACGCACAGCGCCTCCAGCACATGACCGCGCACGCCCTGGCGCGCCTTGATCTTGGCCCGCGCTTCCAGCGGCAGCTCATCCCAGGCGCTGCGCCAGGCGCACACCGTCACCGGGCCGTAGACCTCGGTCAGACCGTAGACGTGGGTCACCTCGATGCCCATCTTCTCAACGCCGGCGATGATCGAGGCCGGGGGCGCCGCTCCCGCCGTCGTCACCTTAACCGGATGCTCTATCTGGCGCCTGTGCTCGGCGGGCAGGTTGAGCAGGCCGTTGAGGATGATCGGCGCCCCGCTGAAGTGGGTCACCTGCTCGTCGGCAATCAGCTGCATGATCCTGCCGGCCTCGACCCGACGCAGGCAGACGTTGACGCCGGCGGCGGCGGCGATGCTCCAGGGGAAACACCAGCCGTTGCAGTGGAACATCGGCAGCGTCCACAGGTACACCGGATGGTGGGGCATGGCCCATTCCAGGATGTTGCTGACCGCATTCAGATAGGCGCCGCGGTGATGGTAGACCACGCCCTTGGGCTTGCCGGTGGTGCCGGAGGTGTAGTTGAGCGAAATCGCCTGCCACTCGTCGGCCGGCAGCGCGTAGGCGTAGTCCGGGTCGCCCTCGGCCAGCAGCGCCTCGTACTCGAGCGCGCCGATGTGGCGCGGTCCTTCGGCGTATTCGGCGTCGTCCACGTCGACGATCAGCGGCTTGTCGCTCAACATGGCCACCGCTTCCTCGACCACCGCGCTGAACTCCGGGTCGACCAGGATTGCCTTGGCTTCACCGTGCTCCAGCATGTAGGCGATGGCCTCGGGGTCCAGGCGGATGTTGAGGGTATTGAGCACGGCGCCGGCCAGCGGCACGCCGAAGTGCGCCTCGAACATGGCCGGCACGTTGGGCAGCATCGCCGCCACGGTATCGCCTGTGCCGATACCGCGCTGCGCAAGCGCCGACGCCAGCCGCCGGCAGCGCGTCCAGGTGGTGCCCCAGTCCTGGCGAAGACTGCCGTGAACCAGCGCCGGATAGTCCGGATAGATGGACGCCGTGCGCTCGATAAAGGTCAGCGGCGACAGCGCCACGTGGTTGGCCGGGGTAGCGGGCAGGCCCTGCTCGAAGATGGACGGGTTCATGACGGTGTGCTCCAGGAAGGGTGACGGTTCACAGGGCGGCGGGATTCAGCGCCAGCAGGTTCTCCATGCCGGCATCGATCACCGCGCGCTGGGCGCGGCCCAGCGGCAGCCAGTGGCGCAGCGCGAAATCGGCGCCGGCGAGCTTGGTACGGTAGAAGTCATCGTCGCTGCCGGCGGCCAGAGCGGCGTCGGCCTTGAGCGCGGCCAGGCCCATCTGCCAGGCGCACAGCACGTGCCCGGCCAGCGACAGAAACGGCGTGGCCAGGGCCTGCACCGCGTCGCTGCCGGTGTCCGGGTCGCAGCTCTGGGCCAGCACGCTGCCCATGGCGGCGCGCAGGTCCGCCGCGCCGCCGGCGAGGCTCTCGCCCAGCGGCGCCAGCGACTCCCGCTCGCCCAGCGCCGCGGCGGTGGCCTCGACCTCGTCGATCAGCGCCGCCAGCGCGGCGCCGCCGTCCTGCGACAGTTTGCGGCCGGCCAGGTCCAGCGCCT
>DATHXP010000008.1:0-5085 GCA_035459605.1 Halomonas sp.
TTGGGAAAGTTCGTATACTGGGCAGCCCAGTCCCTGAACACGATGCGGAAGCCATGTTTCTGTTTTTAACCCACAACCTGCCCTACAAGGGAGTTGCAGCAGGATAGGCTAAATGAAAAAAGTTGAGACACGGGGAGACCGGTAACTACTTGATATGCAGTCTGTTTTGGTTAATTTGAAGTAGGATAAAACGCAGGAGTGGCGGAGGGACAGGGATTCGAACCCTGGGTAGGCTCTCACCTACGCCGGTTTTCAAGACCGGTGCAATCAACCGCTCTGCCATCCCTCCGGCTTACGGCGATGCATCATACCAGCATACGCTGACGCGTCAAGGTGTTATCCTCAGTTTTCACCGTGCAGACGCCTCTGTACCCGTCGAGGCCGGGTTCAAACGCATGGGCGGGGAGACTGCCGGCTTGCGTCGATGGGCCACAGGAGGCATTCTGTGGGCGAATCGATTCGTTCGACATACTATCAGGAGTGTATGATCCATGGCTTTTAACGATACGCGTCTTGGCACACAGCAGACGCAGGTGTCCTCAGAGCTGGCTACCAAGGTGCTGCGCAATACCTATGGTCTGCTGGCGATGACGCTGGTGTTCTCTGCGATGATGGCTGGCCTGGCCATGGCGATGGACTTTCAGCGGCCCAATATCCTGGTGATGCTGGTTGGCATCTACGGTCTGATGTTCCTGGTTCACAAGACGGCCAATTCGGCACTGGGCCTGGTGGCCATTTTTGCCTTTACCGGCTTCCTGGGTTTCACGCTGGGGCCAATTCTCAATGCCTATCTGAAGCTGCCTAACGGCTCTGAGCTAATCATGACGGCGATGGCGATGACCGGCGCCACCTTCCTGGGCCTGTCGGCGGTGGCGCTGATTACCCGCAAGGACTTTGGCTTTCTGGCCAACTTCATGTTTGCCGGCTTCATCGTGCTGCTGCTGGCGATGGTGGCAGGGTTTTTCTTCCACATCCCGGCGCTTCACCTGATGATTTCCGCGGGCTTTGTGCTATTTTCCTCGGCTGCCATTCTTTACCAGACCAGCGAGATTGTGCATCGTGCCGGCCAGACCAACTATATCCTGGCGACCATCACGCTGTTTGTCTCGATCTACAACCTGTTTCTGAGCCTGCTGTCGCTGCTTGGCTTTGCCAGTCAGGACTGAAAAACAGCAAGCTTGTCTCGCAGAACTGGCCCCGCTACGGCGGGGCCAGTGCGTTGCAGATATAAAGGTGAAAACTGTGAGGAGATAGCGCCATGCGCTACGCCATTTTGCTGCTGGGCGCTCCCTATAGCAGCCAGGCCAGCCACTCGGCATTGCGATTTGCTCAAGCTCTTGTGGCCCGCGGCCACCGCCTTGAAGCCGTATTCTTTTATCACGATGGCGTGCAGAATGCGGCCCGCCTGATGTCGCCACCCCAGGATGAACCGCATCTCGCGGATGTCTGGCGGCGGCTGCATGCCGAGCACAGTGTCGCACTGCTGGTGTGCATTGCCACGGCGCTGCGACGAGGGCTGCTGGATGAGAAAGAGGCGGCTCGTCACGGCAAGCTGGGCCACAGCGTGGCGGCGCCTTTTGAATTGACCGGCCTGGGGCAGCTGATTGACCTGGGGCTAAGCTGCGATCGGCTGGTGACCTTTGCACCTTGATGCGAGCGTAGAGCAATGAACAACTTGAGTGGGCCGGTGTCCGAACTGCTGGTGATTCTCCGCCACGCTCCCCATGGCAGCAGCTGGCTGCGCGAGGGACTGGACGCTGCGCTGGTAGCGGCGGCGTTCGGGCGCAGGGTGTCGCTGCTGTTCATGGGGGAGGGCGTCACGGCCCTGTGTCGCCATCAGGGGCCAGGTCCACTGGGGCAAAAGGGAACCGCCGCCACGCTCGAGATGCTGGAGATGTATGATATCGATAGCCTGTGGGTCGAGATGGCCGCGCTGGAGCGGCTGGGGCTCTATACGGAGGATCTGATGCTGCCCACACAGCCTGTGTCGTCGGACCAGCTGGCAGCTATGGTGGCTGCCGCACCCCTGGTGCTGACGTTCTAGCCCGAGTAATCCGCTGAGTGGCTCCTTGTTATGAAACTGCATATTCTCAATCGCTCGCCCGCTGTCAGCGGCGTCTATCGACAGGCGCTGGATGCCATGAGCCCCGATGATCTTCTGCTGCTTATCGAGGATGCCGTGCTGGGAGGTGCGCCGGGGCTGGTTGACTACTTTGATGAGGTGGCGGGGCGCGTGTATGCGCTTCGCGAAGACCTCGAGGCCAGAGGGCTGGCGGGGCGCCTGGACGCTTCGATTCAGGTGATCGATATCGACGGCTTCGTCGACCTGACCGAGCGAAGCAAGCAGTCGGTGAGCTGGTTTTAATGGCCTCAACCGAAGTAGCGCGCTATCTGCGCGTCGGCGATCGCCGCGTTGCCCTGGACCCGGAAGGCTATCTGGTCCAGCTGGACGACTGGAGCCTGGATGTTGCCAGAGCGCTGGCAGAAGAAGAGGGTCTGGTACTCGAAGCTGAGCACCTGGAGATTATTGAGGTGCTGCGCGATTTTTACCAGCGTTTTGAAATGGCGCCCGCCATGCGCCCCCTGGTCAAAGCCGTCGGCCAGGCGCTTGGGCCGGACAAGGGCCGCTCGATCTACTTGATGAGGCTGTTTCCCACCAGCCCCGCCAGACGGGCCGCGCGGCTGGCCGGCCTGCCCAAGCCGACCGGCTGCATCTAGCGGCGCCGTCGATAGCGCCGTATTGAAACGAGAGTCCGTACCGATGAACTTTCTTGCCCACGCCTGGCTTGCCCGCCGCGGCAGCGACGCCTTTCTTTACGGCAACCTGATTGCCGATGGCGTCAAGGGGGCCAGCCTCGATGACTGGCCTGTCGAGGTCGCCCTGGGCATCCGCCATCATCGCCGGGTAGACGCCCATGTTGACCACCATCCTTGCATCGTGGCGGCGCGCAGCCGCGCGCCCGCCGGGACGCGACGCTACGCCGGCATCGCCCTTGACCTGGTGTGGGATCACTTCCTGGCCAGGCGGCTGAGTGCAGACGATGAGCTGTTTCCTCGCTGCTACCGTTTGCTGGCCGAGCAACCGGCGCCGGCAAGGCTGGCTGCGATGGTTCCGGTCATGGTCCAGCAGGATTGGCTCAGGCGCTACGCCGACTGGCACTTCACCTGTCGCGCGCTGGAAGGCCTTGGGCAGCGGCTGGAACAGCGTTTGAACCAGGGCCAGCTGCAGGGCGCCACCCGGCGGCGGCCGGAACAGAGCCGCCTGGCCGCACTGATTCCCTGGCTCAATGACGACTACCAGGCGCTGGGCGATGATTTTGCGTCTTTCTGGCCGGAACTCGGCGACGCGCTGGAGGCCGCCGGCTCCGGATCGACGCCTAGCGGTTAGCGTCTAGAAGTCGTTGGAGAGCGGCAGACAGGTTAGCTGGTCTCCCGGCTCGATGCGGGTGTGCTCGGGGATAACCGCAAGGGCATCCGCCGCAAAGCACGATGACAATACCCCCGAATCCTGGCTGGCAAAGGCCTGGGCGGAAAGCCCCTCCGGGGAGGGCGTCAGCCGCACGCGCATGTAGTGGCGGCGCGGGCCGGTATGGGTAGCAAAGGTGCTGATAACCGGCCATTCGGGCAGCGCCGCCATCTGTGGCGAGCCCAGCAGCGCGCCGAGCAGCGGGCGCAAGAACAGCCAGGCGCCGACAAAGCTCGACACCGGGTTTCCCGGCAGCCCCGCCACGCGGCACAGGGAGCCATCAGCGCGCGCGATGCGCCCCAGCGCCAGCGGCTTGCCGGGCCGCAGCGCCAGCCGCCAAAGGTCCAGCCTGCCAAGCGTCTCGATCACCGTCTTGACGTGGTCTTCTTCGCCCACGCTGACGCCGCCGGTGGTGACGATGACATCGGCCAGCTCGGCGGCCTGGCGCAGCTGTTCACGAGTGGCGTCGTGGCTGTCGGGCAGGCTGCCGGTGACCGTCACCTCGGCACCGAAGCCGGTCAGAAGCTCGCGCAGCATCGGGCAGTTCGAGTTGTAGATCTGCCCCGGCAGCAGCGGCTCGCCCGGCTCGATCAGCTCGTCACCGGTAGACAGCAGGGCAACCCTGGGGCGATGGCGGACCTCGACCTCGGCGATGCCCTGGGCGGCCAGCATGCCAAGCGCTGCCGCATTCAGCCGGGTGCCGCCAGGCAGCAGCGGACTGCCCGCGGCGACATCTTGGCCGCGGCGGCGAACGTTGTCGCCCGCGCTCAGTGCGGCAGGCATCAGCGCCTGCTCGGCGCCGCTCTTGACGGCCGTTTCAACGCGCTCCTGCATCACCACGCAGTCGGCGCCCTCGGGGATCGGGCTGCCGGTAAAAAGCCGGGCGCAGCTGCCCGCCCGCAGCGGCTGCGCGCTGTTACCCGCGGCGATGCGCTGAGAGACAGGCAGCCAGGCGCCGGCATCGCTGTGATGCACGGCGTAGCCATCCATGGCGCTGGCATCGAAGGGCGGCACATTCATGCCGGCGACCACATCAGCAGCGAGTATGCGCCCGGCGGCGGCTTCGAGCGGAAGTCGTTCGCTGGCGAGCGGCTCGACGCCGCTGCGCAGCGCTTTAAGAGCGGTTTCGACGCTGTGCAGCGCGCTGTTTGGAGGTGTGCACTCAGCCATGTTGACCTCGCCCCGGGATCACCAGGTTGGCAAAATTGCACGGCTGGTGGCGGTTATCCAGCTGCTCGCGGAGAATGCCTTCCCAGGCCGTGCGGCAGGCGCCGGTGGAGCCGGGCAGGCAGAAGATCACGGTCGCGTTGGCAAGCCCCCCCAGACAGCGGCTCTGAACGGTAGAGCTGCCGATCTCCGCGTGAGAGAGCTGGCGAAACAGCTCGCCAAAGCCTTCGATACGCTTGTCCAGCAGCGCTGAGACGGCTTCAGGCGTGGAGTCGCGCCCCGTGAAGCCAGTGCCGCCGGTGGTCAGGACGACCTGGATATCGTCAGCGGCGATCCAGGCCGCGATCTGCGCGCGGATGCGGTAGACGTCGTCGCGAATCAGCTGACGATCGGCCACGCGGTGGCCCGCTTCTTTAGCCTGGGCCGCCAGATAATCACCGCTTGTGTCGTTA
>DATHXP010000009.1:0-8378 GCA_035459605.1 Halomonas sp.
GTGGTGAACAGAAAGATATCGCCTTGATTCAAGGAGATACAGGCGTAATCAATGTCCACAAACATATCCATGCCCAGCGCTCGGGCAGGGTAGCGATAGCCGCCGATCTCCACCACATGATCGCGGGTAATCTGCTCGAACTCGGCCCCGCGCAAACGAAACACTCGGGTATCGCCGACATGGAAGAGGTGGGCTTTGCGCCCCTTGTACACCATCGCCGACGTCGAGCTCACGTAGCCGCCATCGCTGACCTGTCGGCTCTGGGCAAAGCACCAGCCGTTGAGCGCGCGCAGCACCCGACTGGCGGCCTGCTTGATATCCCAATGGTCGGGAGTCGCGAAGTAGTCGGCGATAAAGCCGCGCACGCTGACGTCTCCCGCCTGCTTCGCCAGCGGATTGCGATTGGTCGAGTCGCTGATCAGCGCGCAGATGCCGCGCCTGCTCAAAAGCTCCGCATCGGGCACGGTTACTGACATCGAGCTGCGGTGGCGTCGACGGTCCGGTGCCACAAAGGCCTGGCCATAGCTCAGCAGTGGCGATGCGGCTGACAACAAGGGGTATCTCCTGACGATAGACAGAGCGGGCGGCGGATGGCACTGATGCTATCGCTGATGATACATGGCCACTCACCGCTGGCTTATCAGCAAAAGGTCGCCCTCCGAAAGCCACGCCCGACGGTCTAATTGGTAATCGAGGCGCCGCATCCGTATACTTCGGCAGATTTTCCTACGCCTGACATCGTTCATCCCCAATCAAGGACCCGTCATGAACTTCGACAATATCCCGGCCGGCAGGGAACTCCCCAACGACCTCAACGTCATCATCGAGATTCCTGCAAACGACGCTCCGGTCAAGTACGAGGTCGACAAGGAAATGGACGCCCTGCTGGTCGACCGATTCATGGCAACGCCAATGTTCTACCCGGCCAACTACGGCTTCATCCCGCACACCCTGGCCGACGATGGCGACGCCCTGGACGCTCTGGTTGTCACGCCCTATCCGGTCGCCGTGGGCAGCATCATCCGTGCCCGCCCGGTTGGCATTCTCAACATGACCGACGAAGCCGGCGAGGATGCCAAGCTGATCTGTGTGCCGCACCCCAAACTGACCAGCCTGTACGACGACATTCAGGAAGTGACCGACCTGCCCGAGCTGCTGCGCCAGCAAATCACCCACTTCTTCGAGAAGTACAAGGACCTCGAAAAGGGCAAGTGGGCCAAGGTCGAGTCGTGGGGAGGCGTCGAGGCCGCTCGCAAGGCCATCGAGAAGTCCGCCGCCGCCTACGAAAAGGCCTGACGACACCAGGCCAGGACCGGGCGCAGCGTACGAAAGTCTAAAAAAGTCCAAGAAAAAAGGGGCCGCCCAGTGGGCGGCCCGTTTCTAACAGCTTTCTGCGGGTTTTACCCGCCTACTGCTCTTCGCCGGATACCGCGTCGGTGCTGTCGTCGCTACCGCTGCCCGGCATGGACAGGGCGTCTTCTTCGGTGCTCTGCCCTTTGGAATCCTGCCCTTCAGCATCCTGCTCTTCAACACCAGAGGCGTCGACAGCGCTTTCCTGCGCGGCTGCGTCAGAGCCCTCGGTGGAATCGACCATCGCCGCCGAGTCAGCCGCCTCCTCTGACGGTTCACCCACCGGCACATCGGCATTGCTCTCAGCTGGCATCTGGCCAGGCATGTCTTCAGTCGTCTTGTCGACGGGCGGCGCCGATTCAGCCTCTGCTGGTGACGCGCCCGGAGCGGGTACCCGCTCGCCGCCAACCACCGCCTCGACCTGCGTGACGCGCGACAGGGTGTCAGCCAGCCTGCGTGCGCGATCGCGCGCGCCCAGCAGATGGTTGGCCATCACCAGGGAGTGATTGGCAAAGATGCCAAAACCGCTGCCGTTGAGCACCACCGGGCTCCGCAGGCGACGCTGGCTGGCCTGAAGCTCGGCAATCAAGGCATCCCAGTGCCCGGTCAGCTCGTGGGTAGCCAGCACATCGGCCTGATCATGGCGCACCGCCTTGAGCAGGCTCAGCAGCGCCCAGGAGTGGCCTCTCGCTTCAAAGAAAACGTTATCCACCCGGTACCAGGGCGTCTTGCCGGGCACCCGCTCCACGTCCACATCCAGATCCGCCAGCGCCTCGGGGTTGCCGACGCTTGCCGACAGACGGTAGCTCAAGCCATCAAGACTGTCGGCGACGCTATAGAGCCAGGGCGACAGACCCTGTCCGCCGGCGGCCAGCCCTTCCGCCCCGGGCGCTTCCAGGCGCTGCATATAGCTGCCCAGCGCCTCGCCGGCCTGATTCAAGCGATGCTCGGTGGACGGAAAGAACCAGTCGCCGCTGTCGCCCAGCAGCGCATCGCTGGCCTTTTCCACCTCCGACATATCGCCAGCGGCCATGCCCGGCATGGCAAGCGCCAGCTGCCGCGTCTGCTGCAGCACGCCAAACTCCCAGGCCGGCATATTGTCCAGCCACACGCCTGGCGGAGCCAGGTCATTGCGCAGATAGCCGCCGGGCTTGTTGAGCAGCGTATCGATCACCGCCATCAGGCCGGAGGTGGTTACCGCTCCTCTGGCCGCCACCCCGGTGCCACGATGTACCACCGCGGCCTCTTCTACCACCAGCGGCTCGGGCGTGCGGCTCCACCAGATGCCCAGGACGATGACAACCAACAAATAGATGGCTATCAGCGCGGCCAGCGGCTTCCATATCCAGCCGTACTGAGGGCGCTCAAGCACCTCGATAGAGTTGCGACGCCGCTTGGCCCGTTTATTCATCAACGCCATGGTATGCCTTCCTGGTCTGATCGAACTGTGTCTCAAAAACCCGGTCTTGGGGAAACCGGCCTGGGAAAAACCTGTCCGAAGTGCCCTGCCGCTGGGGTCAACGCAGGCCGGCTTCGATATCCGCTTCAGTATCATGCAACCCTAGCGTGGGATACAGCCCTTGTCATCTGTGCGCAGGCGGACCTCGAACGCTGTTCGATGCAATCTGGACATTGCCGTCAGTTTTCGGCAAAATTCGCACACTGCAAATTACTGGCGATAGAGCCGACAAGACACGCCAACTTGCGGCGATCTATTCAAAAACCGCCCAGGTTGACAGCGCCGAGCCGCCTCCCGAACCCAACCGATCGAGACAACGTCATGGATATCCGCAAGGTCAAGAAGCTGATCGAACTCCTGGAAGAATCGAACATCAGCGAGATCGAGATTCAGGAGGGTGAGGAATCGGTCCGCATCAGTCGCCATCCCAACGGCGGCGCCTACCCCCAGATGCCAGCCGTCATGAACTGGCACAGCGCTCCTCCCCCCGCCGCCCCTGCGCCCCAGGCGCCGGCAGCCGATGAACCTGCCGCCCCGGAGGCGCCCGGCTACCGGGGCCACGCCCTGCTGTCACCGATGGTCGGCACTTTCTACCGCTCTCCGGCGCCCGGCGCCAAGCCCTTTGTCGATGTCGGCCAGGCCGTCAAGAAAGGCGACGCCGTGTGCATCATAGAAGCCATGAAGATGATGAATCAGATCGAGGCCGACCGCGACGGCGTGATCGAAGCCATCCTGGTCGAGGACGGCGAACCGGTCGAGTTCGATCAGCCGATGGTCGTCATCGCCTAATCCATTCACTCATCTGGCGGACTCCATCATGCTGGACAAGGTACTCATTGCCAATCGCGGCGAAATTGCCCTGCGTATCCTGCGCGCCTGCAAGGAGCTGGGCATTCGCACGGTCGCGGTACATTCCAAGGCCGACCGCGAGCTGATGCACGTGCGACTGGCCGACGAGGCCGTGTGCATCGGCCCGGCTTCCTCGGCGCTGTCCTACCTGAACATACCGGCGCTGATCAGCGCCGCCGAGGTCACGGACTCCGTTGCCATCCATCCCGGCTACGGTTTTCTCGCCGAGAACGCCGACTTTGCCGAACAGGTGGAGCGCTCCGGCTTCACCTTTATTGGCCCCAGCGCAGAGACCATTCGCCTGATGGGCGACAAGGTCAGCGCCATCGAGGCCATGAAGAGGGCCGGCGTGCCCACCGTGCCGGGCTCCGACGGCCCGCTGGGCGATGATGAAAAAGAGACGCTTGCCATCGCCCGCCGCATTGGCTATCCGGTCATCATCAAGGCCTCCGCCGGCGGCGGCGGCCGCGGCATGCGCGTCGTGCACACGGAAGCCCATCTGCTGTCCGCCATCACGGTCACCCGCACCGAGGCCAGTGCCGCCTTCGGCGACAGCACCGTCTACATGGAAAAGTTTCTGGAGAATCCGCGCCACATCGAGATTCAGGTGCTGGCCGACGGCCAGGGTAACGCCGTCCATCTCTTTGATCGCGACTGCTCGCTGCAGCGCCGCCATCAGAAAGTGCTTGAGGAAGCGCCGGCACCGGGACTTCACCCCGATGCTCGCGACCAGGTGCACGAGGCCTGCCGCCAGGCCTGTATCACGATCGGCTACCGCGGCGCCGGCACCTTCGAGTTTCTCTACGAGAACGGCGAGTTCTTCTTCATCGAGATGAATACTCGAATTCAGGTGGAACATCCGATCACCGAAATGGTGACCGGCGTCGACATCGTTCGTGAGCAGCTGCTTATCGCCGCCGGCCGACCCCTGTCGATACGCCAGGAAAACGTCATGGTCAGCGGGCACGCCTTCGAGTGCCGCATCAACGCCGAGGATGCCAAGACCTTCCTGCCCTCGCCCGGCAAGGTCAGCCTCTACCACCCGCCGGGTGGACTCGGGGTGCGCATGGACTCGCACGTTTACACCGGCTATACGGTGCCGCCGCACTACGATTCGCTGATCGGCAAGCTGATCACCTGGGGAGTAGACCGCGAGACGGCACTGATCCGCATGCGTAACGCCCTAGACGAGCTGGTGGTGGAAGGTATCAATACCAACACCGAACTGCACAAGAACCTGGTTCGCGACGGCTACTTCCAGCAGGGCGGCGTGAATATCCACTATCTCGAAAAGAAGCTCGGCCTCTAGGAAAACACTGAATAAATGCCTGCGCGTTTCAATCACTGCGTTGCGCGGTGCTCGGAATCCTCACATATACCGCATATGCTCCGGTTCCTGCGCTCCGTGCGCCTTGTGCTTGAGCCGCTCGGCAATTTCTTCAGCGCTTCCCTGGCACCGGCTGGGTATTGTTCAACGCAACCGAGAGCGGCAGCCACCCTCGTATTTTCTTGACTCGCTTTCATTTAGCCTGCGGAGGCCGACATGCCCTGGCTACAACTCAAGGCCCGTATTGCGCCGCAACAGGCCGAACTGCTCGAAGAGCTGCTGCTGGCCGAGGGCGCCACGGCCATCACCCTTCAGGATGCCCACGACGACCCCGTTTTCGAACCGCAGCGCGGCACCACGCCGCTGTGGGAAGAGACGATTCTTACCGGCCTGTATGACGATCTCGAAGGACTTTCTGACATGCTCGAGCGCCTGGCCGCGGCCTGGGCCGAGATCGCGCCCGGCGAGAGCTGTCCGACGATCGAACACGAGCTGCTCGACGACCGCGACTGGGAGCGCGAGTGGATGCAGGACTTCACGCCGCTGCAGGTGGGCGAGCGCCTGTGGATCGTGCCCAGCTGGCATCAGCCGCCCAACCCGGACGCCGTCAACCTGCGCCTGGATCCGGGGCTCGCCTTCGGCACCGGCACCCATGCCACCACGGCGCTGTGCCTGGCCTGGCTGGACCAGCTTGCCGCGGCGGGCACGCTCGACGACCTGGACGAGCCCGGCGTGCTCGATATCGGCTGCGGCTCGGGCATCCTGGCCATCGCCGCGCTCAAGCTGGGAGCAAGGCGCGCCACCGGCACCGATATCGACCCCCAGGCGCTGAGCGCCAGCCGCGACAATGCCCGGCGCAACGCCATTGCCGAACATCGCCTGCAGCTGTGCTATCCCGAGCGGCTGGATGCCGGGCAGCAGTTTCCGCTGGTGATCGCCAACATCCTGGCCGGGCCGCTGGTCGAGCTTGCCGGCGAGATTGCCGCTCGCGTCTCGCCCGGCGGGCGTCTGGCGCTATCCGGCATTCTCGAGAGTCAGGCAAACGAAGTCCTGGCCGCCTACCGGGAGCAGGGTCTGGTCATGGATGAGCCGCAGGTGCGCGAAAGCTGGGTGCGCCTGACCGGCCAGCGCCTGCCGTGACCACCCGCTGCGACAATCGTCATCTTCACGCCTTCAGTCATGACGCGTATGATGAATGCCCTTTCGAGCCGCTGACACCCACGATGATTGCACCCCGCCCACCACTTCGCATCGGTCGTCACGTCCTGCCCAGCCGGGCGGTACTGGCCCCGATGGCCGGCGTCACCGACCGTCCCTTCCGGGCGCTGTGCCGCCGGCTGGGCGCGGGGCTGGTGGTGGGGGAGATGGTCACTTCGGACCCGGCCCTGTGGCACACCCGCAAGTCGCGTCTGCGCATGGACCATAGCGGCGAGCCCGGGCCGCGCACGGTGCAGATCGCCGGCGGCGACGCCGACATGCTGGCTAAGGCCGCCCGGCTGAATGCCGCCATGGGTGCCGAAATCATCGACATCAACATGGGCTGCCCGGCCAAGAAGGTCTGCAACAAGGCCGCCGGCTCCGCCCTGCTGCGCGACGAGGCGCTGGTCGCCAAGATTCTGGCGGCGGTGGTCGCCGCCGTCGAGGTGCCGGTAACGCTGAAGATCCGCACCGGCTGGTGCGAAGCCAGCAACAATGCCATTCGCATTGCTCGGCTTGCCGAAGACGCCGGCATACAGGCGCTGGCCGTGCACGGCCGTCATCGCCAGCAGCGCTATGGCGGCGCTGCCGAATACGACACCGTTGCCGAGGTCAAACAGTCCGTATCGATTCCGGTGTTCGCCAACGGTGACGTGACCTGTGCCAAGAAAGCCCGGCGCGTGCTCGCCTATACTGGTGCCGATGCGGTGATGGTTGGCCGCGGCGCCCAGGGCAACCCGTGGATATTTCGTGAAATCAATCACCACCTGCGCCATGGCAGCCTCCTGCCGGCGCCCGATGATAGCGAGCGCCATCGGGTACTCAAGGATCACCTGAGCGCCCTGCACGACTTCTATGGCGAGCACATGGGCGTGCGCATCGCGCGCAAGCACCTTGGCTGGTATCTGGCCTGCGACTCCCGCTTCAGCGATCGGGAACGACGCGCGTTACGCGCCGCGTTCAACGGCCTGGAAAGCCCGCTCGAACATCACCGCTTTATCGACGAACTTTTTCGCCACGGCCCCGACACGACTCCCGAAGGAGTCTGCCAGGCCATGGCAGCCGACGGAAACCGTGCCGCATGACCAGTCGACAAGCCCTTGACGCCGCTCACCTGCTGCCCGACTCAGGCGGCAGCGGCTGCAGCTCGCCCCTCTCAGGGGGAAATCCGCCCGTGGACCCCGCGTCCGATCCCGTGCCGCTGCGCGAGACCGTCGAGGCCTCCATGCGCCGCTACTTCGACCATCTGGACGGTGGCGACGTCAGCGACCTGTATGCCATGGTCATGGCCGAGGTCGAAGCGCCGCTGCTGGCCACCGTGCTCGACTACGCGCAGGGCAATCAGACCCGCACCGCCGAGATACTCGGCCTGAACCGCGGCACTCTGCGCAAGAAACTCAAGCACTACGGCTTGATCTAAACGCCGCGGGGCGCCTGATGCCCTCGCCTATTTCTTTAGCCTTCGACGGGTTCTCCTGTAGCCAACAGACCTGTACCACACAGAGTGACATCCATGGCCCAGTCCAACACCATTGCGCCGCGCCGCGCCCTGATCAGCGTTTCCGACAAGAGCGGCATCGTCGATTTCGCCCGCGGCCTTCACCAGCAGGGCGTCGAGCTGCTCTCCACCGGCGGCACTTTCCGCCTGCTTCAAGACAGCGGCATCGCCGTGACCGAAGTCTCCGAACACACCGGCTTCCCCGAAATCATGGATGGCCGGGTCAAGACGCTGCACCCGAAGATTCACGGCGGCATCCTTGGCCGCCGCGGCCTGGACGACGCGGTGATGGCCGCCCACGACATTGCGCCCATCGACCTGGTCGTGGTCAACCTCTACCCCTTTGCCGCTACCGTGGCGCGCCCCGACTGCAGCCTGGAAGACGCGATTGAAAATATCGACATCGGCGGGCCCACCATGGTGCGCGCCTGCGCCAAGAACCACGCCTATACCGGCATCGTGGTCGACGCATCGGACTATTCTCGCGTGCTCGAAGAGATCAGCGCCGGCGGCATCAGCCAAGCCACGCGCTTCGATCTGGCGGTCAAGGCCTTCGAGCACACCGCCGGCTACGACGGCGCCATCGCCAACTATCTGGGCAACCGCCTGCCGGACAGCGAGTCCGACTTCCCGCGCACTTTCAACCTGCAGCTGACGAAGAAGCAGGACATGCGCTACGGTGAGAACCCCCACCAGGC
>DATHXP010000010.1:0-5071 GCA_035459605.1 Halomonas sp.
CGAAGCCGCCCAGCTGCCGCGCGTGCTGCCCGACGTCGACCTGGCCTTCATCAACAACACCTTCGCCCAGCCGGCCGGCCTGAGCCTGGACGACGCCCTGGTGCGCGAGGGGCCGGAATCGCCCTACGTCAACATCATTGCGGTGCGCGCCGGCGACGAGGACAAGGAATCCATCAAGCAGCTGGTCGACGCCTATCAGAGCGATGAAGTGGCCGCCAAGGCCGAGGAGCTGTTCGAAGGTGCCGCCGTGCCCGGCTGGGAGTAATCCCGCCGTCCTAGATAGGCCTCCAGTCACGATACGCTCGAGCCAGAGCTATCGTGCTTCAGTTTTATCACCTGGGGGCTGATCCGGGGGCAGGTCTGCGAGGAGGCGGTGTGAACCCGTCCTTGGGCGCTACCGATTCCCTCCCTGGAATCGGACCTCCTCTTCGACCTGCCCCCGGCGCCCCCTTCCATCCAACTGTGGCGGCTCTCTCGATGCAGCAACCCGACTACCCTCTCCTCGCCCGCCAGCTGGCCGCGCTGCTCGACGACCGCGACTGGCTGACCAACAGCGCCCAGACCTGCGCCTTTATCATGCAGGAAGTGCCAAGGCTCAACTGGGTCGGCTTCTACCTGCAGCGCCGCCCCGAGACGCTGTGCCTTGGTCCCTTTCAGGGCAAGCCGGCCTGCCACCCAATTCCGTTCAGCAAGGGCGTGTGCGGCGCCGCGGCCCGCGA
This sequence comes from Halomonas sp., assembly GCA_035459605.1. GTDB lineage: Bacteria > Pseudomonadota > Gammaproteobacteria > Pseudomonadales > Halomonadaceae > Halomonas. The sequence goes on from DATHXP010000010.1 coordinate 720, forward strand.
GCGTGCCACCCAGCGGGTGGATGACGTCTTCGCCGTGGCAGACCATATCGCCTGCGACGCCGACTCGCGCTCCGAGCTGGTGGTGCCGATTATCGCTGGCGGTGAACTGTGGGGCGTGCTGGACCTGGACAGCCCCGCGCCGGCGCGCTTCAGCGAGGCCGACCAGGCCGGTATCGAGCTGCTGGTGGAAGTGTTTATCGCCCACAGCGACCTGGCCGATCCGTTGGCGCAGCCCAGGTTTTCGTAGGAGGCCAGCTTGCTGGGCGATGGAGGCCGCAGGCCTCCCGAAGACACCACCGAGATCACGATCAACCCGGGCGCCTGGCGGCGCCGGTCGCGATGCACAGCATCCCTCCTGCTGAGGGCGGTGGCGTCAAGCAGAAAGGTGGCGCAGCCCAGGTTTTCGTAGGAGGCCAGCTTGCTGGGCGACGGAGGCCGCAGGCCTCCCGAAGGCGCTACCAGGCCTCACGACATCTCGAACACAAAAAGCCCCCGGAAGCCAAGCTTCCGAGGGCTTTTCAAATCTGGTAGGACCAGGCGGATTCGAACCGCCGACCTCCACGATGTCAACGTGGCGCTCTAACCAGCTGAGCTATGGTCCTTCATGCTGTCTGTCGTCGCAGGGCTGTGTGGTAGGACCAGGCGGATTCGAACCGCCGACCTCCACGATGTCAACGTGGCGCTCTAACCAGCTGAGCTATGGTCCTGTCGCTTTCGCATGCTGAGCTTACAGTGCGATAACGGAAGCGTATTGTACTTAGCGCTGTGCAGAATGCAAGCGCTATTATCACCTCCACAGCCGCCTGTAAGTCGCTGCCGTTCAATGACTTGGCGCGCTTGCAGAGGGCTCGAAACGCACCCGGGCCACCGCTTCCAGCCAGCCGGAGTACAGCCGCTCGCGCAGCGCCGCGTCCATACTCGGCAGAAAGCGTCGCTCGCAGTTCCACAGCGCAGCAATTTCGTTCAGATCCCGATACCAGCCCAGCCGCAGCCCGGCCAGGTAGGCCGCCCCCAGGGCGGTAATCTCAAGCGTTGCCGGCCGATCGACCTCGACGCCGAGCATATCGGCAAGAAACTGCATCAGCCAGTTATTGGCCACCATGCCGCCATCCACGCGCAGCGCGCCGGGCGCGGCGCTCATGTCATCGCTCATGCACTCCTGCAGGTCGCGGCTCTGATAGCACACCGCCTGCAGGCCGGCGGCAACGATCTCGGCGATGCCGGTATCGCGGGTCAGGCCGAGAATCGCGCCCCGGGCCTTGGGATCCCAGTAGGGGGCGCCAAGGCCGGTAAAGGCCGGCACCAGGTAGACGTGATTCCCGGCGCTGGTCTGGCTGGCCAGCTGCTCGGTCTCGGCGGCGTCGGCGAACAGCTTGAGCCCGTCGCGCAGCCACTGCATGGTGGCGCCGGCCACGAAGATGCTGCCTTCCATGGCGTAGGTCGGCACGCCGTTCAGGCGATAGCCCACGGTGGTCAGCAGCCGGTTGCGGGACGTCTCGGCCTGCTCGCCGGTATTGACGATCATGAAACAGCCGGTGCCGTAGGTGCTCTTGCCCATGCCCGGCTCGAAGCAGGCCTGGCCGAACAGCGCCGCCTGCTGGTCGCCGGCGACTCCGGCAATCGGCAGCGCGCCGCCCAGCCACTCGGCCTCGGTCGTGCCGAAGTCGGCGCTGGAGTCCTTGACCTCGGGCAGCAGCGTCTCGGGAATATCGAACAGCGCCAGCAGGTCGCTATCCCAGCGCTGGCGGTGGATATCGAACAGCATGGTGCGCGAGGCGTTAGTGGCGTCGGTGGCATGCACCCGCCCGCCGGTGAGCCGCCAGATTAGAAAGGTATCCACGGTGCCGAAGGCCAGCTCGCCGCGCTCGGCGCGCTGGCGGGCGCCCTCCACGTTATCCAGCAGCCAGCCAAGCTTGGTGGCGGAAAAGTAGGGATCGATCAGCAGCCCCGTGCGCGCGTTGACCAGCGCCTCGTGGCCGGCGTCGCGCAGCCGCTGGCACGCCTCCGCGGTGCGCCGGTCCTGCCACACGATGGCCGGATACAGCGCCTCGCCGGTGGCGCGGTCCCACAGCAGGGTTGTCTCGCGCTGATTGGTCATGCCGATCCCCGCGACCTGCGCCAGGCTCACGCCGGGCCGGGCCAGCACCTCGCGACAGGTGTCGAGAACGCTTTTCCAGATCGCCTCGGGCTCATGCTCGACCCAGCCATCGGCGGGAAACCGCTGGGGAAACTCCCGCTGGGCGCTGTGCACGCTGTTGCCCTCGCGATCAAACAGGATGGCTCGCGAACTGGTCGTGCCTTGATCGATGGCTAGCAGGTATGAGGTCATGGAGGGCTTCCTGATGGCGAGACGTGGAGGCTTGCTTCTGGATACCGAGCCTATGCCATTCTTTGCATGTGCTCAATTCGGGACCGGCCTGCGGCGCCGGGGCCTCGCTGCTGCGTGATTCAATTGACGACATTTGTGTTTGAAAACGAATCTTGGTTACATCAGGGGTAGCACAATAACAAAACGTCGAGATCCGTATGTCCCTGATCCTGGAAAACATCGATCACGTCGTCGGTGGTGCCACACACATAGCGGACCTGAGCCTGGAGCTCCAGCCCGGCTCGTTCAACGTCCTGCTGGGCCGGACCCTGGCCGGCAAGACCACGCTGATGCGCCTCATGGCGGGGCTCGACGCCCCGACCCGCGGCCGCATTCTGATGAACGGCGAAGACGTAACCGGTCGCTCCGTGCGCAAGCGCAACGTCTCCATGGTCTATCAGCAGTTCATCAACTACCCGACTCTCTCGGTCTACGACAATATCGCCTCACCCCTCAAGCTGGCTCGGATCGCTCGCGCCGAGATCGATCGGCGGGTGCGCGAGGTCGCCGAGATGCTGCACATCGAGGATCTGCTCGATCGTCTGCCCCTGGAGCTCTCCGGCGGCCAACAGCAGCGCACCGCCATGGGGCGAGCGCTGGTGAAGAACGCCGATATCGTGCTCTTCGACGAGCCGCTGGTGAACCTGGACTACAAGCTGCGCGAGGAATTTCGCGATGAGCTGCGCGGCGTCTTCAGCGAACGCCGCTGTATCGCCGTGTATGCGACCACCGAACCCGCCGAGGCCCTGGCGCTGGGGGGCAACACCGCCGTCATCCATGAGGGTCGGCTGCTGCAGTACGGTCGCACCGAGGAGGTCTACCATCGTCCGCGCGACATCCTCACCGCCGAGATGTTCTCCGAGCCGCCGATCAACATCCTGCGCGGCATGATCTCGGGGTCCGAGGTGAGCTTTGACGCGCGCCGGCGCTTTCCCGTCAGCGGCGATCTGCGCCGTCTGGCGCCGGGAGAGTATCGCTTCGGCGTGCGCGCCTCGCACATCTCGCTAAGCCCCCGGACGAAAGATGACATCGAGGTGGAAATGATCGTCGATCTGGCCGAGATCAGCGGTTCCGAGACCTTCCTTCATGTGCACAGCGACCGCTTGCATATGACGGTGCACCTGGAGGGCGTCCACGAGTTTGCCGTCGATGCGCCCGTGACGCTCTATTTCCCGGCCCGCAAGGTCTACGCCTTCGACCGCCAGGGCGCCGCGGTGCATATTCCGACCCGTTTGGGGAGCGCGTGACATGGCGGAAATCACCCTGAGGTCTCTGGCGCACACCTATCTGGCAGACCCCGGCTCGCCCGAGGACTATGCCATCCGCGAGATGGATCACGTCTGGCACCAGGGCGGCGCCTATGCGCTGCTGGGACCCTCGGGCTGCGGCAAGTCGACCCTGCTCAACATCATTTCCGGGCTGCTGAAACCCACCCGCGGCGAGGTGCTTTTTAACGGCCAGCGCGTCAACGCTCTATCCCCCGAGGAGCGCAACATCGCTCAGGTGTTCCAGTTCCCCGTCGTCTACGACACCATGACCGTCTACGACAACCTGGCGTTTCCGCTGCGCAACGCGAAGACCCCCAAGGCCCAGGTCCACCAGCGCGTCATGGAAGTCGCCGAGGTGCTGGAACTCACCGGCCAGCTCAAGCGCCGGGCCAGGAACCTCACCGCCGATGAGAAACAGAAGGTTTCCATGGGCAGGGGGCTGGTCCGGGAGGACGTTTCAGCGATCCTCTTCGACGAGCCGCTCACCGTCATCGACCCCCAGCTCAAGTGGAGGCTGCGCCGCAAGCTCAAGGAGATCCATCGGCGCTTCGAGGTCACCATGATCTACGTGACCCACGACCAGCTGGAGGCCTCCACCTTCGCCGACAGGATCGCCGTGATGTATGACGGTCAGGTGGTGCAGTTCGGTACCCCCCGGGAGCTGTTCGAGACGCCCAACCACACCTTCGTGGGCTACTTCATCGGCAGCCCCGGCA
>DATHXP010000011.1:0-11607 GCA_035459605.1 Halomonas sp.
CTGGGGCATGACTGCCGGCAGGTTGTCCAGCGGCGAGTAGCCCTTGATGCGCCGATGCGCCTCCGCGTCGCCCGGATTGCCCCATTCGCTGTACTCGGCGGTGGTTAGCGGCAGCTCGGGGTTGTTCATGGTGCGCAGCACATCGACAAAGGGCACGTCGAGCACGGCGCCGCAAAAGCCCGAGGCGTCCATGTTGAGGCAGGCCGCCACCAGCAGACCGCCGGCGCTGCCGCCGTAGGCCACGATGCGCCCGGCCGCGGAGACGCCCGCGGCGACCAGGCCGTCGCGGGCGGCCAGAAAGTCGTGAAAGCTGTTGGCCTTGTGCTCCAGCTTGCCGGCCAGATACCACGGCTCGCCGCGGTCGCCGCCGCCGCGCACGTGGGCCACGGCAAAGGCCACCCCGCGGCTGAGCAGCTCCAGCCGGGCCGTGGAAAACCAGGGGTCCAGCTCCTCGCCGTAGGCGCCGTAGCCGTACAGCAGAGTCGGCAGCGGTCGGCCGCTCAGGTCGGCGCGGCTGACCACCGATACCGGCACCTTTTCGCCGTCGTGGGAGCGTACCCACAGCCGCCGGCTCACCAGCTGCTCGGGGCGCAGGTCGCCGTGTAGCGCCAAGCGCTTGAGCAGGCGGCGCTCGCCGCTGTCCAGGTCGATGGCGTACCAGCTCGGCGGTCGGGTAAAGGATTCCTCGCGCAGGCGCAGGCGCCGCGTGTCGAAGAGCGGGCTCTCGCCGAGCGCCTGGCTGCAGGGCGTTTCGGGCAGCGGCAGGCGCCGGTCATGGGCCACGGCGTGGTCGGCAGCGTAGTCGATGATGCGCAGGCGCGCCTGGGCCTCGTCGTGGTCGCGCTCGCTGAGCGCCAGGCCCCAGGCGAAGGCGTCGATGCCCTCCAGGGTGGTGTCGTCGCGATGGGGGATCAGGCATTCGCTCTGAGCGTCGCCTTGCTGAACCAGCGCCGCCTCGCTGACGCGATCGAGGCGGAAATGCGGCGCCCGGCGGTTGTGCAGCATATAGAAGTGCCCCGGGCGATGATCAATGGCGTACTCCACGCCGGCTTCGCGGCGCCGAAAGCAGCGCGGAGGAGTGGCCGGCGCGTCGGCGGGCACCAGCCAGGTCTCCGAGGTGTCCTTGGAGGCGCTCTCCAGCAGCAGCCAGCGGCGCGAGCGGGTCTTGCCCAGGCCCATCCAGAACTCGCCGTCGTCCTCGCGCAGCATCAGCGCCGCCTCGCCGAGCCGCGGCGCCTCGGGGTCAAGCGTCAGCGGCAGCCGCCACAGGCTGTCCGGGCGCTGGGTGGCGTCAAAGCGGGTGAACAGCAGCGTGCGCTGATCCTCGGCCCAGCACAGCTCGGGGCCGACCTCGGCCAGCAGCTTGAGCGGCTTGCCGGCGGGCAGGTGCTTGAGCCAGACGTCGTAGGTTTCATTGCCCCGGGTGTCCTCGCTCCAGGCCAGCCAGCTCTCGTCCGGCGACAGCGCGATATCACCGAGATCGAAGAAGGCGTGTCCCTTGGCGCGGGCCTCGATATCAAAGAAGCATTCCCGCGCCGTGGCGTCAGCGTTGGGGTGGCGCCACCAGACGGGGTGGTCGGCATCGGCGGCGATTTCGCTCCATACGGTATAGTGATCCAGGGGCGTGGCCAGCCCCTTGTCCGCCAGTTCGCGACGCGACAGATGGCCCCGGTAAAGCCTGTCGGCCAGGCTTTCCAGCGGCTTGAACCACTGCTGAAAGGCCTGATTGGCGGTTTCCAGAAAGGTTCGCACGGCGGGGCTGTCGCGCTCCTCCAGCCAGTGCCAGTGCGGGTCGTCGCGGCGGCGAAGACGCAGTGCGGGGTGCTCGGCGGCGGTGTCAACTGTCGGATTCTGACGCTTGGGCGGCTGTGCTTTCATTGCGCTGGATGTACCATACTCGGTGAGAATTCCACGGGTGCGTAGCGGCGCACCAACGATGAGGGTGCGATGCTGATTTCTGATTCGATGAGCCTACTATGGCTGAGCTATGCCGTCCTGTCTGTGCTGGTGCTGATCGCGGGCTATCTGGGGCTGGGTTTTTTACCGCGCCTGCCGCGCCTGATGATCAGCTGGGCCGTGGCGGGGATAATGTGGGTGCCGGCCCGCTACACGCTGTCGCTGCTGGAACAGGGCGAAAGCTATCGTGGCGTGGCGCCGGCAATAGTAGTGGCGGGGCTGTCATTTCTTGAAGGCGACCGCTCTGCGTTTGCCGTCGCGCTGCTGGTGCTGGCCGCAGGCGCCGCGGCGGGAGCGGCCGGCGGCGTGCTGCTGTGGCGCCTTGGCCGCGGCCGCGCCGAGGCGCGCAGGCGGACCAGGAGCAAGGCCGGGGGCAGGGATAAAGCCGACGGGACCGGCGCACCCGGTCGCCACGCGCCGTCCATGACAGCGACGCCCGATGACAGCCCCCGAGCGGGCAGGGTGGTCACATCGAAGAACGTGTCAAAGGGCGCGTCGAGGGGCGCTTCGAAAAGAGGGACGGTGCGTCGGGAGCCAAGCATCGGCTAGAGGAGACCTTGATGCGTAGCGGGCAAGTATCGGCATGGCAATGGATGGTCCGGATGCTGGTGGCCGGCCTGCTGCACCTGGTTATCGGGCAGGCCGCCGCCGAGGGAGCGGCAGAAGCGCCGCCGCCGCAGCCCGACCTGCGGGTGGTGATCGATGTGTCCGGCAGCATGAAGACGCACGATCCCGACCAGCTGGCGGCAACCGCGCTGGAGCTTTTGGTCGCGCTGCTGCCGAGCCAGTCAACGGCCGGCGTATGGGCCTTTGGCGAGAAGGTCGATAATCTGCTGCCCAGCGGCCGGGTCACCGAGGAGTGGCGGCGTCGGGCGCTGTCGCTGGCGCCGGCGCTGCGGGACTATCAGCAATATACCGATATCGAAGCGGCCGTGGCCCAGGCGTCGGCCCCGGTGTCAAAGCGGCCGCGCCATCTGCTGCTGCTCACCGACGGCATGGTCGACCTGCCGCCGGGCCAGGGCGTCAAGGCGGAGGTGGACGCCAGATCGCGTCGGCGCCTGGTGGATGAGCTGGCGCCGCGTCTGGCCCGGGAAGGCGTCACCGTGCATGCGATCGCCTTTTCCGCCGAGGCCGACCTGGCGCTGGTCGAGGAGCTGGCGCGCCAGACCGGCGGGCTGGCGTCCCGGGTCGATTCCAGCGACGGCCTGCTGGGCGCCTTTGTGGATATCGCCGCGCGCATCTTTCCCGACGATGAAGTGCCGCTGCGCGACGGCCGCTTCAGCCTGGATGCCAGCGTCGAGGAGGTCTCGGTGCTGGCCCTGCATGAGCGTGACGGTACGGTAACTCTGGTCGGCCCTGAGGGGCGGCGCTACCGCGCCGAGCAGCCGCCCGAGGGCAGCCGCTGGCAGCAAGCGCCGCTGTTCGACCTGATTCGCATACCGGACCCGGCGGCCGGCGAGTGGCGCCTTGAAGGGGCGCTGTCGCCTCGGAGTCGAGTCGTCGTCGAGGGTGGCTGGCAGCTGCAGACGGCGACGCTGCCGGCGACCCTGTACCGCGGCTTTCCCCTCGATATCACGGCCTGGCTTGCCAGGCCGGGCGACGCCGAGGCGGCGGCGCCCGAGGACCTGAGCATGGTAGCCACGCTTGACGCGACGGGCCGCGAAGCCGAGTCTACCCCCCTGACTGTGGACGCCAGCGGGCGTTTTCGCGGCACGCTGCCGGGCCCGCTGTGGCTGGGCAATGCCGAGCTTGCGATTGTGGCGCGCGCCGAATCGCTGGTGCGCCAGCGCCGCCAGGCGGTCAATATCCTGCCGGCGATCGGCATGCGGCGCGACGCCGATGGCCGCGGCGTTGCGCTGGTCGCCGAACACCCCAAGCTCAATCGCGACAACACGCGCATTCAGGGGGAGCTGCTCGGCAAGACTCTGACCGCCGAGGCCCGCGCTCCCCGGCGCTGGTGGCTGGCGCTGCCCGAGCTTGACGATGCGCTGCGGCGTCCGCTGCGGCTGACCGCCCGCATCGAGCTCGACGGCAAGCGTTTCGAGGTGGCCCTGCCGACGCTGTGGCTCAACCCCGAGGGCGGCGTAGGTATCGATCAGGCGCAGCTCGGGCCGACGCTGCGCGCCGAGACGCTGGGAAGCGAGTCGGCGCCGACGGCGACCGAGGCCGAAGCGTCCGCTGTTGCCGATCGTTTCGTGGCCTGGATCAACGCCGCGCCGGGCTGGCTCAAGGCGCAGTGGCAGCAGGGCTTCCCGACGCTGCGCGGGCTCGTCGAGCGCTATCGCAGCAGTCCCGCGGCGTGGGCGGTGCTGGCCGTCGGCGCGCTGGCGTGGCTGGCTTTCATCCGCTGGCGCAGGCGCCGCCGCGCCGCCCGCGTCGTTCATCGAGACGTTCATCGCGAGGAACCCCATGTGTGAACTGCTGGGCATGAGCGCCAACGTGCCGACCGATATCTGCTTCAGCTTCATGGGGTTTTTGCACCGCGGCGGCGGTACCGGGCCGCACAGGGATGGCTGGGGCATCGCCTTCTACGAGGCCGGCGGCTACCGCGACTTTCGCGATCCGCACCCGTCGGTCAACTCGCCCATCGCGCGGCTGATCTGCGACTATCCGATCAAGTCGAACATCGTCATCAGCCACATTCGTCAGGCCAACGTGGGCCGGGTGCGCCTGGCCAACACCCATCCCTTTACCAGGGAGATGTGGGGGCGCCCCTGGTGCTATGCCCACAACGGGCAGCTGAGCGACTGGCAGGGGTTGGCGCTTGACTACTACCGCCCGATTGGCGATACCGACAGCGAACACGCCTTCTGCTGGCTGATGGGCGAGCTGCGGCGCGCCTTCCCCGAGCCGCCGGACGACCGCCGGGCGCTGTGGCAGCGCCTGCACGAACTGTGCGAACGCCTGCGCGGCCTGGGCGTGTTCAACCTGCTGCTCTCCGATGGCGACTATCTCTACACCTACTGCAGCACCAGGCTGGCACACATTACCCGGCGCGCGCCGTTCGGCAAGGCCAGCCTCTCCGACGCCGAGCTGACCGTGAATTTCGCCGAGCACACCACGCCCAACGACGTGGTATCGGTGGTTGCCACCGAGCCGCTGACCGACAACGAGGACTGGTTTCGCCTCGCGCCGGGCGAGCTGCTGGTATGGCGCGACGGCGAGATCCAGGGGCAGTTTAAAACGAAAGTTTGAATCGGATGTTTTACAACGTCGAAGCCGCTGTTATATGGTAAGCCCAGAACAACAAGGGGCGGCCGGAGGGCCGATCACAGCGCGGAGATTGTCATGAGCGAACCTGCCAGCACTGCCATCCTGAGCGGCCCGGCGCTCGAGGGGGTTGGAACCTATGACTCGGTCATGGATGTGTTCCATTCATCCATCCAGCGGTTTGCCGATCGGCCGGCCTTCAGCTGCATGGGGCGCACCCTGAGCTACGCGGAGCTGGATCAGCTCTCGCGAGACTTTGCCGCCTGGCTGCAGCATGAAACGGATCTCGAGCCCGGCGATCGGATTGCCATTCAGCTGCCCAACGTCCTGCAGTTTGCGGTGGCGGTATTTGGCGCCCTGCGCGCCGGACTGGTGCTGGTCAATACCAATCCGCTGTATACCGAGCGCGAGATGGCCCACCAGTTCAAGGACTCCGGTGCCAAGGCCATCCTGATTCTGGCCAACATGGCAAGCAAGCTTGAAAGCGTGCTGGAGCGCACCGACATCCGCCACGTGGTGATCACCGAGATCGCCGATCTGCACAATTTTCCCCGGCGCCAGCTCATCAACGGCGCGCTGCGCTATATCAAGAAGATGGTGCCGGCCTATTCGCTGCCCCAGGCCACTTCGTTTCGCGCGGCGCTCAAGCGCGGTGCGGCCCTCCAGCACGAGGAGGTGGCGTGCCGGGCCGAGGATGTGCTTGCGCTGCAGTACACCGGCGGCACGACCGGGCGCGCCAAGGGGGCCAGGCTGACCCACGCCAACTTGGTGGCCAACATGCTGCAGGCGCACCAGGCGATCGGCACGGGGCTCAGAGAGGGGCAGGAAACCATTGTCGCGCCGCTGCCGGTGTACCATATCTACACCTTCACGGTGAACTGCCTGTTCATGATGGTGACCGGCAACCACTCGGTGCTGATCCCCAACCCGCGCGACCTGGACCGCCTGATCAAGGAGCTGTCAACGCTCGAGTTCACCGGCTTTATCGGACTCAATACGCTGTTCAATGCGCTGTGCAACCGCGACGACTTCCGGCGCCTGGACTTCTCCTCGCTGCATCTGACCATCTCCGGGGGCATGGCGCTGACCAAGGCCGTGGCCAAGCGCTGGGAGGAGGTGACCGGCTGCCCCATCGCGGAAGGGTACGGCCTGACCGAGACTTCGCCGATCGTGACCTTCAATCCCATTGGTGCCATTCAGCTGGGCACCATCGGCCGTCCGGTGGCCGGCACCTCGCTCAAGGTGATCGACGCCAACGGCCAGGAGCTGGCCCGCGGCGAGCCGGGCGAGCTGTGCGTCAAAGGCCCCCAGGTGATGAAGGGCTACTGGAATCTGGACGCCGAGACCGCCAGCGCGCTGGATGCCGCGGGCTGGTTTCGCACCGGCGATATCGCCGTGATCCAGGACGACGGCTACGTGCGCATCGTCGATCGCAAGAAGGACATGATTCTGGTGTCGGGCTTCAACGTCTACCCCAACGAGGTGGAGGACGTGGTCGCCATGCACCCCGGCGTGGTCGAGGCGGCGGCGGTGGGCGTGCCCGACGACGTGAGCGGCGAGGCGATCAAGCTGTTCGTGGTGGCCGGCGACGCTGCGCTGGATGCCAAGAGCCTGCGCGACTGGTGCAAGCAGCACCTGGCCGGCTACAAGGTGCCGCACCAGATCGAGTTTCGCGACGAGCTGCCCAAGTCCAACGTGGGCAAGGTGCTGCGCCGTGAACTGCGCGACGCGGAGATAAAGCGCAGCGAAGGCGGTGAGTGATTGGGCTCCTGTCCGCCCGGACGGTATAATGGTTGACCCGCGTCGCTTTATCGGCGCGGGTTTTCACATCCTGCACGTTCGTGTTCAGCAACGGAGCCACCAGGCAGCCTAGTGAGTAATCAGCACCTCGAAAGCCCATCATCCCCTATATCCAATGCGTCTGCCATGGACACGCTCAGGCGCGAGCTGTCCGGCGTGCTGCTGCGCGACGCCCAGCGGCTGGGCAAGCGCCTTGCCGGGCTCGAGCGTCGCCGGCGTCAGGGCAAACCGGTCGATCGCGGCATCCGCGAGATCCAGCAAGAGATCGCTCGCTCGCGGGCAAGCGTCGAGGCGCGCCGTCAGCGGCCGCTGACGCTGGCCTATCCCGAGGCGCTGCCGGTCAGCCAGCGGCGCGAGGATATTCTCGAGGCGCTGCGCGACCACCAGGTGGTCGTGGTGGCCGGCGAAACCGGCTCGGGCAAGACCACCCAGCTGCCCAAGCTGTGCCTGGAGCTGGGGCTGGGCCAACGCGGGCTGATCGGCCACACCCAGCCGCGGCGCCTGGCGGCGCGCTCGGTGGCCGCGCGCCTGGCCGAGGAGATCCAGGTGCCGTTGGGCGAGCAGGTGGGCTATCAGGTGCGCTTCACCGACCGCACCGCTGACGCCACCCTGGTCAAGCTGATGACCGACGGCATCCTGCTGGCCGAGACGCGCAACGACCCGGACCTGCTGCGCTACGAGGCGATCATCATCGACGAGGCCCACGAGCGCAGCCTCAACATCGACTTCCTGCTGGGCTACCTCAAGCGCCTGCTGGCGCGCCGCCCGGACCTCAAGGTGATCATCACCTCGGCCACCATCGACGTGGCGCGCTTTGCCGAGCATTTTGCGCTGGTAGACAGCAGCGGCCGCAGGCGCCCGGCGCCGGTGGTCGAGGTGAGCGGGCGCACCTACCCGGTGGAGGTGCGCTACCGTCCGCTGGTGCGCGACGCCGAGGACGAGGAAGATATCGGCCTGCAGCAGGGCATCGTCGAGGCGGTCGAGGAGATCGAGCGCGCCGAGCGCGAGAAAGGCTGGCTGCACGGGCCGCGCGATATTCTGGTGTTTCTGCCCGGCGAGCGCGAGATTCGCGAGACCGCCGATACGCTGCGCCGCGCCAACCTCAAGGGCACCGAGATTCTGCCGCTCTATGCGCGGCTCTCCAGCGCCGAGCAGAACCGGGTGTTTGCGCCGCACCGCGGGCGGCGCATCGTGCTTGCCACCAACGTGGCCGAGACCTCGCTGACGGTGCCCGGCATCCGCTACGTGATCGATCCGGGGCTGGTGCGCATCAGCCGCTACAGCTACCGCTCCAAGATTCAGCGCCTGCCGATAGAGCCGATCAGCCAGGCCAGCGCCGAGCAGCGCAAGGGGCGCTGCGGGCGCGTCGCCGAAGGGCTGTGCATTCGCCTCTATGATGAGCAGGACTTTGACAATCGCCCCGAGTTCACCGACCCCGAGATTCGCCGCACCAACCTGGCCTCGGTGATCCTGTCGATGCTGTCGCTGCGGCTTGGCAGTATCGAAGCGTTTCCCTTTGTCGACCCGCCGGATTCGCGCTTCGTCAAGGACGGCTTGCGGCTGCTGTTCGAGCTGGGCGCGGTGGACGCGCGCTACGAGCTGACGCGCCTTGGCCGACGCCTGGCGCGCCTGCCAATCGACCCGCGCCTGGCGCGCATGGTGCTGGCCGGCGCCGAGCAGGGCGGGCTGCGCGAGGTGCTGATCGTGGTCTCGGCGCTGGCTGTCCAGGACCCCCGGGAGCGCCCCGCCGACAAGCGTCAGGCGGCCGACCAGGCCCACCGCCGCTGGCAGGACCGCGACTCGGACTTCGTGGCGCTGGTTAACCTGTGGCACGGTTACGCCGACGCCCGCGCGGCCCTTTCCGGCAACCGGCTGCGCCGCTGGTGCCGGGATAACTACCTCAACTACATGCGCCTGCGCGAGTGGCACGATACCTTCCGCCAGCTGCGCCAGCTGCTGCGCGAGATGGATATCGTCGTGCCGCCGCCGGCGCCGCGCCCCCAGCCGGCTGACGATGGCGATAGCGGGCCGGACAAGGCGCAGCGGCAAGAAACCCGCCGTCAGGCGGCGCAGCTGCATCGCGCGCTGCTGCCGGGGCTGCTCTCGCACCTGGGCCTGTTTCACGAGAACCGCGAGTACCTCGGCGCGCGCAACCGGCGCTTCATGCTGCATCCCGCCTCGGGGCTGGCCAAGCGCACCCCCAAATGGCTGATGGCCTTCGAGCTGGTCGAGACCTCGCGGCTGTTTGCCCGCAGCGTGGCGCGCATCGAGCCCGAGTGGATCGAGCCCGCCGCCAAGCACCTGGTCAAGCGCAGCTATAGCGATCCGCACTGGGAGATGAAGCGCGCCCAGGTGGTGGCGCTGGAGCAGGTCACGCTGTTCGGCCTGCCGATCGTCAGCCGCCGCCGGGTGAACTACGCGGCCATCGACCCGGTGGAGTCGCGGCGGCTGTTCATTCGCCGGGCGCTGGTGGAGGGCGAATTTCGCACCCGAGGCGAGTTTTTTGCGCATAATCGCGCCCTGATCGAAGAGGTCGAGGACCTCGAGGACCGCGCGCGCCGGCGCGACATCCTGGTCGACGAAGAGACGCTGTTCGACTTCTACGAGGCGCGCATCCCCGCGGACATCGTCAACGGCAAGGGCTTCGAGGCCTGGCGGCGCAAGGTCGAGCGCGAAACGCCGGACATTCTCAAGTTCGATCGCGACACCCTGCTGGCGCGCGACGCCGAAGAAGTCACCCAGACGCACTATCCCGACTACTTGAGCCTGAACGGCATCAGCTATCCGCTGAGCTACCACTTTGCCATCGGCGCCGAAGATGACGGCGTGACGCTGACGGTGCCTGCGGCGATGCTGTCGCAGCTGCCCGAAGGGCGCCTCGAGTGGCTGGTGCCGGGCCTGCTGCGCGACAAATGCATTGCGCTGCTCAGGTCGCTGCCCAAGAGCGTTCGCCGCCAGGTGGTGCCGATTCCCGACTGGGTAGACGCGGCGCTTGAGTGGCTTGAGCCGGACGACACGCCGCTGACCGAAGCGCTGGGGGAGTTCCTGCGCGTCAGGATCGGCCTGCGCCTGCACCCCGACGACTGGCGCCTCGACCAGCTGCCGGCGCACCTGCAGATGAACCTGCGGGTGGTCGATCACCAGGGCAAGATGCTGGGCCAGGGGCGCGACCTGCGCGCGCTGGAGCGTCGTTTTGAAGCCGCCGCCGGCGAGGGGGCGCGCGCCCTGGCCGCCCAGGACGGCGACGACACGGCGCTGGCGGGGCTGCCGGAGCAGGCGCTGCCCGCCTCGCGGGTGACGAATCAAGCGGGGATTCGCGTCGAGGCCTTCCCGGCGCTGGTGGCGCAGCGCGACGGCTACCGCGTCGAGCTGTTCGATCACCCCGCCAAGGCCGAAGAGGCCCATCGGCGCGGCGTGGTTAGGGCCGCCATGGACCAGCTGCCCGAACGGGTCAGGGCCATCGAAAAACTGCCGGGCCTGGCGCCCTGTGCGCTGCTGTTTACCAAGGTGGGCAGCAAGCGCGAGCTGACCGCCGACGTGGTGGCGGCGGTCTTTCAGCGGGTGGTGGCCAGCGACCCGCTGCCGCGCAGCCAGGCGGCGCTGGACGAGCGCCTGGCGGCTCGCCAGGGCGATCTGCTGCCCGCCGCCGAGGCCACGCTGGCGACGCTGGAGGCGGCGCTGAAGGGCCATCTGGCGGTGACCAAGGCGCTCAAGGGCAGCCTCAGCTTCGCCCTGGCGCTGAGCTACGCCGATCTCAAAGCGCAGATGGCGCGGCTCGTCTATCCCGGCTTTGTGCAGCAGGCGGGCGAGTGGTTGACGGAGTACCCTCGCTATATGGAAGCTGCCCTGATCCGCATGGAAAAGCTGCCCCGGGAGCCGCGCAGGGATCAGCTGCTGATGCAGCAGGTGCAGGACTTCGAGGCGCGCCTGAGTACGCGGCAGGCAGGCGAGCGCCGGGGCGGCGTCGACCCGGCGCTGGTGGAGTTTGGCTGGTGGATCGAAGAGCTGCGCGTATCGCTGTTTGCCCAGCAGCTGGGCACCGCCATGACGGTATCGGACAAGCGGCTGGAGCGGCGCTGGGCCGAGCTGACCGGATGATGGAATCGGATGGTAGACAGCGGCTGAAACGAGAGAGTGGCGCAGGCCTTCGCGAGGGGGAAGCGACATGGCGGCAGTGCTTAGTCAAGCGGGCTTGCCCGGCCGCGTCGGTTTTGTATCGTGACGACTTGCCTTCTGGCGCACTCGGCGTAGTGTGCTTCTTCGGCGCCGACGACAGCGCCGGCCGTGTCGCCGCTCGTCGGCGCCAAACGACTGGACCCAAGGATCCGCGACAATGGACATGGACAAGCAATACCTGTCTGCCGACGCCAGGCGTCGCAGGCCCCGCAGGCGCGCTGTAATCCGCGGTCTGGCCGCTGCGCTGAGCCTTGCGGTGCTGTCCGGCTGTGCCAGCACCGCCGCGCAGGAGGCCAATCCCGATGACCCTTGGGAGGGCTTCAACCGCCGGGTGTTCGCCTTTAACGAGGTGGTCGATCGCTACGCGCTCAAGCCGGTGGCCCAGGGCTACGACTACGTGACGCCGGACCCGGTGCAGAAAAGCGTGGGCAATGTGTTTTCCAACCTTGGCGAAATTCGCACCGC
>DATHXP010000012.1:0-2162 GCA_035459605.1 Halomonas sp.
ACGGAATCTGCCTTTATAGTGCCCGCATCGCCGGGGCGTGACCCGGCGCACCCGAAAACAGTTTTCGATCAGGAGGGACCATGTCGAAATCCGACGTACTGAAGATGATCAAAGAGCGGGACGTCAAGTTCGTGGACTTGCGTTTCTGCGATACGCGCGGCAAGGAGCAGCACGTCACGCTGCCCGCCCACGCGATCGACGAGGAGGCCCTCGAAGAGGGCAAGATGTTCGACGGTTCCTCCATCGACGGCTGGAAGGGCATCAACGAGTCCGACATGATCCTGATGCCGGACACCGAAACGGCGGTGATGGATCCCTTCTTCGAGGAGCCCACCCTGATCCTGCGCTGCGACGTCCTGGAGCCGAACAATCGAGCCGGGGCCGATGCCCACCTTGACGGCGTCGGCGCCGGCCTCGACCAGCGCCTTGGCGGCTTCCGCAGTGGCGATGTTGCCACCCACCACCTGAATGTCCGGGTAGTGTTCCTTGACCCAGCGCACCCGCTCGATGACGCCCTTCGAGTGGCCGTGGGCGGTGTCGACGATGATGACGTCCACCCCGGCCTCGACCAGCGCCGTGATGCGGTCAGACGTTTCCGCACCGGTGCCGACCGCGGCGCCGGCCAGCAGACGACCGTCGGCGTCCTTGGCGGCGTTGGGGAAGGTGCGCGCTTTCTCGATATCCTTGAAGGTCACCAGGCCGCGCAGATGGAAGCTGTCGTCGACGATCAGCATCTTCTCGACGCGGTGCTCCTGCATCTTGCCCTTGATCACCTCGAGCGAGGTGCCCACCGGCACGGTGACCAGCTTGTCGCGCGACGTCATGATATCCGCCACGCTGTCGCCGTGGTTGGGCTGGAAGCGCATATCGCGCTCGGTGACGATCCCCACCAGCGACTTGCCCTCGACCACCGGAAAACCGGAGAAGCCGTTCTCCCGGGCCATTTCCAGCAGCTCGCTCAGCTTGGCCTGGGGGCCAACGGTCACCGGATCCTTGACGATCACGCTCTCGTGCTTCTTGACCTTGCGCACCTCGCCGGCCTGCTGGGCGATGGTCATGTTCTTGTGAATGATGCCGATGCCGCCCTCCTGGGCCATGGCAATGGCCAGGCGGCCCTCGGTCACGGTATCCATGGCGGCAGAGGCCAGCGGAATGTTGAGAAAGAGATTCCGCGTCAGGCGAGTCCGGAGGCTGACGTCCTTGGGCAGAACCTCGGAGTAGCCGGGTACGAGCAATACGTCGTCAAACGTAAGCGCTTCTTGGGCCATACGTAGCATAGTCGGCAACACCCAGTGAGCTGATGGAGGGGATCGAAATTAATCCCCTAGTATAGCGCTCAACAAAGGCGTTCGTCACGGGGCAGCCGCTGTTTGAAGTCCAGGTGCGCCGTGGCGGCAATTCGACCGCTGAGGCCGGCGCGCTCTTTTTCAGCTCAGCACGTCAGGCATGGTAGGCTGTGGGCAATACGCTTTTCAACCTTGAGTCGCCCACCGCATGCCTGCCGTCACACCGCCCTCCTCGCCTGCCGAGCCTGAGATTCTGTCCGTCAGCGACGTCAATCGCCGCGCCCGCCGGCAGCTGGAACAGGGCGTCGGCCGGGTGTGGGTCGAGGGCGAGCTGTCCGGCGTCTCGCGTCCGGCATCGGGCCACGTCTACTTCACGCTCAAGGACGAATCCGCCCAGCTGCGCTGCGCGCTGTTTCGCACTCAGGCCCGCTTTGTGGCGGCGCCAATGCGCAACGGCGACCGGGTCAGGCTGCGCGGGAGCGTCTCGCTCTATGAGCCGCGGGGCGACTATCAGCTGCTGGTCGATGCGCTACAGCGCGCCGGCGAAGGCGAGCTGTGGGCGGCCTACGAACGGCTTAAGGTCCAGCTCGGCGCCGAGGGCGTGTTCGCCAACGCCAGGCCCCTGGCCTACCCGCCCCGCCACCTTGTTGTGCTCACCTCGGCCAGCGGCGCCGCCATCCGCGATGTGCTGGCGGTGCTTAAGCTGCGCTGGCCGCTGGTCAACGTCTGCCTGATCGCGGTGCCGGTGCAGGGCAAGGCGGCGGCGCCGGCGATGATCGCGGCGCTTGGCCTGCTCAACCGCCAGTCGGCGCTGGACCCGCAGCGCGATGTGGTTCTGCTGACCCGCGGCGGCGGCAGCCTGGAAGACCTGTGGGC
>DATHXP010000013.1:0-7877 GCA_035459605.1 Halomonas sp.
CAATAAACTGGTAATGATTACAACTCGTGTTTACAAAAAATCTGAACTGGATATTTCTGCTTGAACTGGATATCTTCTGTTTAACGTTGATAAAAACCCAGTCTTAAGTTTGACTACTTTATTTCGTTAACTTAAAACTGACCTACTGCGAATGCGAAGGTCTGCGGGGGAAAGAGGGGGGCATCACCCCGCCTGCTTCGCAGTAATAAAAAATTATTAAAATGCAGGGAGACTACAATAATGCGCAACCTCCATATGCGGCGCACACTTGCGCTTGCATTGTTCATTGCCGCTTTCGCTTTGCTATGGGCCAGCAATCGCCAAGGGGTCCTGCTGCCCGACCCGGAGCGGAACATATCCATTCCCGAGGAGCTCACCGTTCCGCTGCAGATGCGCGCCGCCTACAGCGGATCGACGATGCATTTCCAGTATCGCTGGCCTGCCGAGCGTCCGCATGTGATCCATGATGCGCTGCGTTTCGAGAACGGCAAGTGGGTGAGATACGGCAGCGGGGTGGCCGGGTCTGAGCCATACGGCCTGCACGAAGATCGCGTGGCCATGATGGTGGACGATGGCAGCGTCCCGGAATTCGGGCGCTATGGCGGCTTTATCACCATCGGCAATCGTCTCGATGGATTCACCGACGGTCTTACAACCGAGGACGTTGAAGCGCACCCCTACTTTGGCAAGGTGCGCGGCCAGGACGCCGCCACCAAGTATCTGCCCGCCACTCGCACTGACCCGGCTGACTGGGGCGCCGTTCAGCCCGAGGAGCGCCTGGCGCAGCTGCGCCAGGCGGGGTATTTCATCGATCTCTGGCACTGGCGCAGCAACCGCGGCGGCCCGCTCGGCGTTGCCGATGACCAAGTGGTGGCCGAGAGCCGCGATGGCGACGCGGGCCGCAGCGCCTGGTCCACCAACTGGGACAGTGAAAAAGAGCAGCCGAAATTCATGTTTGATCCCGCGAGGGCGGGCTACGCCTCGCTGACGTGGGACGACGTGCTCAACGGCAGCTTTTCGCTGGACTCGATCCATCATCTGCATGTCGACACCATGGTACCGTTCGACGAAAATCACGCCTGGAAGGAAGACGACACCTTGCCTCGACGCTTCTTGCGTGACCCTGACGGATCGCGCGGCGATATTGCTGCCACCAAGCACTGGGACAACGGCTACTGGACCGTCACCATGTCGCGGGCGATGGATACCGGCAATCCGCTGGACGACAAAGCCTTCCACGACGGCGGCAGCTACGACATCGCCGTGTCAGTGCACCGGCATGCCACCGGGCGACGCTGGCACTATGTGTCCCTGCCCATCGAGCTGGGCCTGGGGCGCGCGGCAGAGCTGCAGGCTGAACCCTTCATCGGTGATACGCCGCAGTGGGAGCAAGACTGGCATGAGGTCACGCTGTTCTACCCAGGCCAGGTCAACTGGCCCTTGCTGATGAGCAAGGCGCACGCTGGAGCCGAGCGCATCGCGCAGGGCATTCCTGTGAAGAGCTATCACAGCCCCGACCAGCTGGCGCATTACGGGGTAGAGATCGAGTATGCCGATGCGATCCTGACGCAGTGGCGCCTGACGCTGATTGTCGGCCTGCTACTGTTTTTTGCTATCGGTTTCGCGCTGCTGCGCGGCATCCAACATCATAAAAATTAAAGGAAAATCAAGATGGCTCCTATACATCATATGATGGCGCATTTCCCGATTGCGCTGCTGTTCGTGGCACTGCTGATTATTCTGGCCCGCTCCTTTTTCGATACGCCGGTCATTCGCAAGATTGAAGGTGCCTTGCCTTTGCTGCTGATTCTCGGCGTCGCCGGCGGCGCGGCGGCCTTTGTTTCCGGCCTGCTGATCTGGCCCAGCGAGGCCATCACCAGCTCGCCCATGGGGCGCAACAAGCTGCTGATTGCCGCCTGGATGCTTGCCGCCTGGAGCGTCGTGGCGCTACTGCGTCTGCGGGGCGGTTCAGCGCTGTGGGAACAAGGCGGCCGCTGGCCGCTGGTGATCATGTCCGTGACCGGCGGCGTGCTGTTGGCTACCACCGGCACCTTGGGAGGGTATCTGCTTGGTTCGCCGTCACGCTTTTCTGACGGGCTCAGGGTGATAGGCTGGGACGTCTATCACACCTACTTCGCGCCGAACTGGGCGTTAGGAATAGCTGTTGTTCTCGCCCTTGTCATCATCGGCATCGGAGCCATGCGCAAGCCGGCTTGATCACTCCGACCCGCACAGCGGCAAAGGCTTCTTCGCAGAACCCTGCGGGCAGCAACCCTTTGGCCCGGGCGCGTTTATCACGCGCCCGGGCCAGCGTCTGCAAAACAACCTCTGAAGCGGGCGCTTCTATTTGGCGCTGACACGGCCGACGCTATTTTGCGCCCTCTTCTTTGCGCTCTCTTCGCTGCAGATAAGGGCAGCGGGCTTGGCGATCCGTTTTAAATAATGCACACTTGTCAAACAAGATAGCCGCTTCAAGAACGATCCCAAGAACGATCTCAAGAGCGATCCTAAGAACACCCCAAGAGAAAACGCGATGACCGCCGACTCCGAACTGCTGATCGACAAGGCTTATGTGGCCGGACAATGGCGCGCTGGCGAGCGCTGCTTCAACGTCACCAACCCCGCTACCGGCGAGCTGCTGGCCGAGGTGCCAGACCTGACCGCCGAGGACACGCGCGACGCCATCGCCGCCGCCGAGGCCGCCGGCGTCGCCTGGCGCAGGCGCACCGCCAAGGAGCGCGCCAATCTGCTGCGCGCCTGGTTCGAGGCGATCATGGCCAATCAGGAAGGCCTGGCGCGGCTGATGACGCGCGAACAGGGCAAGCCGCTGGCCGAGGCGCGCGGCGAAGTCGCCTACGGCGCCAGCTTCGTCGAGTTCTACGGCGAGGAAGCCAAGCGCGTGGCCGGCGAGACCCTGCCCGGGCACGGCGTCGACAAGCGTATCCTGGTGTTTCGCGAGCCGATCGGCGTGGTAGCCGCTATCACGCCCTGGAACTTCCCGCTGGCGATGATCACCCGCAAGTGCGCCCCGGCGCTGGCCGCCGGCTGCACGGTGGTGATCAAGCCCGCCGAGGCGACCCCGCTGACCGCCCTGGCGCTGGTCAAGCTGGCCGAGCAGGCCGGCTTCCCCGAGGGCGTGATCAATATCGTCACCGCCAGCCGCCCCGCCGAGATCGGCGAGGTGCTGACCTCTGATCCGCGCGTGCGCAAGATTTCCTTCACCGGCTCCACCCCCGTCGGCAAGCGGCTGCTGGCCCAGTGCGCCGGCACCGTCAAGAAGGCCTCCATGGAGCTGGGCGGCAACGCGCCCTTCATCGTCTTCGACGACGCCGACCTGGACGCCGCCGTGGAAGGCGCCGTGGCCTCGAAGTATCGCAACTCTGGCCAGACCTGCGTGTGCACCAACCGCTTTCTGGTGCAGTCTGGCGTCTATGAGGCCTTTCTCGACAAGCTGGCGGCTCGCGTGGCCGAGCTCAAGGTCGGCAACGGCCTGGACGACGGCGTTATCCAGGGCCCGCTGATCAACCAGGCGGCCGTGGACAAGGTCGGCGAGCATATTCGCGACGCTCTGGACAAGGGCGGCCGCCTGGTCTGCGGCGGCGAGCCCCACGCGCTGGGAGGCACCTTCTTCCAGCCGACGATCATCGCCGACGCCACCGAGGAGATGCGCGTGGCCAGCGAGGAAACCTTCGGTCCGCTGGCCCCGGTCTTTCGCTTTGACACTGAGGAGCAGGCTATCGCCATGGCCAACGCCACCGAGTTTGGCCTGGCCGCCTACTTCTATGCCCGCGACTATCGTCGCATCTGGCACGTGATGGAAGGGCTGGAATACGGCATGGTAGCGGTTAACGAAGGGATTCTTTCCACCGAACTTGCGCCCTTCGGTGGCGTCAAGGAGTCAGGGCTTGGCCGTGAGGGTTCACGCCATGGCCTGGACGAATACACTGAACTGAAATATGTCTGCGTCGGCGGTCTGTGACTGACCGCCCGCCTCTCCTGAAGGAGCACATCATGAATAACGCACAGCTCAATGAACTCAAGCAGCGCTACGTCGCCAGCGGCGCTGCAAGCCCCTCGACCCAGTTTGCCGACGTGGGTGAAAACGCGGTGATCTGGGATGCCGACGGCAATCGCCTGATCGACTTCGCCGGCGGTATCGGCGTGCTCAACCTGGGGCACCGCCATCCCAAGGTGGTCGAGGCGGTCAAGGCCCAGCTCGACAAGCTGATGCACACCTGCCAGACGGTGATGGCCTATGCCCCCTTCGTGCAGCTGGCCGAGAAGCTCTGCCACCTCACACCGGTCAAGGGCGAGGCCAAGGCGATGATGGTCAACACCGGCGCCGAGGCGCTGGAAAACGCCGTCAAGATTGCCCGCGCTGCCACCGGCCGCAGCGGCGTCATCTGCTTCGACGGCGGTTTCCACGGCCGCACCATCATGACCCTGGCCATGACCGGCAAGGTGCTGCCCTACAAGAACGACTTCGGCCCGATGCCCGGCGACGTGTTCCGCGCCCCCTTCCCGGTGCCCTACCACGGCATCAGCGAAGAGGACTCGCTGAACGCGCTCAAGACCGTGCTCAAGACCGACATCGCCCCGCACCGCACGGCGGCTATCGTGATCGAGCCGGTCCAGGGCGAGGGCGGCTTCTACGCGGCATCGCCGGCCTACATGAAGGCCCTGCGCGCGCTGTGCGACGAGCACGGCATCCTGCTGATCGCCGACGAAGTGCAGTCCGGCTTCGGCCGCACCGGCAAGATGTTCGCCATCGAGCATAGCGGCATCGAGGCCGATATCGTCACCATGGCCAAGAGCCTGGCCGGCGGCATGCCGCTGTCCGCCGTGGTCGGCACCGCCGAGGTCATGGACGCCTCCGGCCCCAACTCCCTGGGCGGCACCTACAGCGGCAACCCGCTGTCCTGCGCGGCGGCTCTGGCGGTAATCGACGTTATCCAGGAAGAGGACATTCTGGCCAGAAGCACCGCCCTGGGCGACAAGCTGGTGGCGCGCTTCAACGACTGGCAGCAGCGCTTCGAGAACGTCGACAACGTGCGCACGCTGGGCTCCATGACCGCCTTCGAGCTGGTGGCCGACAAGGCCTCTCGCCAGCCGCACCCGGAGCTTGCCGCGGCGCTGTGCAAGAAGGCCAAGGAGAAAGGGCTGATCCTGCTCTCCTGCGGCTTCTGGAGCAACACCATCCGCTTCTTGATGCCGGTCACCATCGAAGATGAGGTGCTGGAAGAAGGCCTTGATATCATCGAGCAGTCGCTGGTCGAGCTGACCGGGGCCAAGGCCACCGCCACCGCCTGATCTCCGCTGACCGCTTATCGAGGGGTGGGGGCGGGGTGACCCCGGCCCCCACCCCTCGACATGGCCCTAGCCGCCGTGCAGGCGGCGCACCAGCGGATTCCCCTCCTTCAGTCGCACCCAGCGCACCTGTCGATAGCTGTCGAGCCCAGCCTCCAGCAGCGTCATGACGTCAATGGCCTGCTCGACCGTGACCGGGGGCGGCGCGCCGTGCAGCAGGCTCTCGGCGATGGCGTCATAGTAGGCGCGGTAGTTGCCGGGCAGCGCCTCAACCTCGTGACGATGCACGCTTTCCTCAGGCGTGCCATCCGCGGCGCGTTCGGCCAGCTGCAGCCAGCCGGGTGACGGATCCTGCCCCCAGTCAACCTCCGGCTCTCTTCCCTCGGCGAGCCAGGCCTCCTGGGGGTCGAGCCCAAAGGTCACATGGCTGCCCCGGGTGCCGTGGACGCGAAAGCGCGGCGTGGGCTCGGCGACCAGCGAGCTTGCACCCAGCGTCACCCGCAGACCGTCATAATCCAGCAGCGCCAGGAAGTCATCATCGATGGTGGCCCCTTCGCGCTGGTTGACAAGCTCCAGCAGAATCGCCCGCGGCATGCCAAACAGCAGCAGCACCTGATCGAGCAGGTGCGGCCCCAGGTCGTACCAGATTCCGCTGCCGGGCCGGGGCGTTTCGCGCCAGCGATCCGTGACTTCAGGCCGAAAGCGGTCAAAGCGCGATTCCAGCGAGACGATCCGCCCCAGCCGCTGATCCTGAACCAGCCGGGCCAGGGTCAGGAAATCGCTGTCCCAGCGGCGGTTATGAAACACGCTGAGCTCCCGCCCGGCCTGCTCGGCCTGGGATTTGAGCAGCCGCGCTTCGGCCAGCGTGACCGTCATTGGCTTGTCGATCACCACATGCTTGCCCGCCGTCAGCGCGGCCTTGGCCAGCGGATAATGGGTCTCGTTGGGCGCGGCGATCACCACCAGATCGATGGCCGGGTCGGCCAGCAGCGTCTGGGTCTTGGCGTGTACCTGCACCTCAGGCAGGACGCGGCGCACCTTATCCTCATCGCTGGACACCACGGCGCTCAGCTCAAGCCCCGGAGCCGCCTGAATCAAGGGGGCATGATAGGTGCGGCCCGCGCCGCCAAAACCCACCAGGCCGACATTCACAGTGTGATACTTCATCGCGCGGCATTCCTGCAGAGTAATCGGAAAAGAATAACGACTGACGTGATCGAGTCTGCCAATTCTGGCTGGCAAATGCCAAGCTGTTGATTCACCGGCTTCTCAGGATAAAGATAGCCTGACGCCTTGAAGTGTTGTGAAGGAGTGTCGAATGATCTATGCCGCCCTTGGCCCCGCCGGCAGCAATCATGCGCTCGTGCTCGGGCGCTATATTGCGACTCGCACGGCGAACCAGTCCGCCAGCATCGTGCTGTTCAGCGACTTCCACGCCGCCTTCGAGGCGCTGCTGGCCGGCCGGGTAGACCGGGTACTGCAGTGCTCGGCCCATCCCAGCCACGGCGAGTGCGTGGGCCGCTACATGCACCGCGCCTTCCCCGTCGATACCTTCATCGCCGGCAGCCGCCCCCTGGCGCTGCTGGCCCGCCGGGCGGCGGCTCACCCCGCTAGCGTCGGCCTGCAGCCGGCCACCCGCCACTACACCGACCTCTCCGCCTTCAGCGAGCAGATCGAGATGCCGACCATCGTCGACGTGGCCGAGGGCCTGGTGAGCGGCCGCTTCGACGCCGGCATCTGCGCGCTGGAGACGCTGGAGCGTCACCCTGGGCAGCTTCGTCTGATTGAAGACCTGGGGCCGGCGCTGGACGCCTGGGTGCTGTTTGGCACCCGGCCGCTGTCCGATGACGATCCCAGGATCGTTTAAGCAGCAGCGCAAACGTCACCACCACATCACGGCGGTGTCGTCGCAGGCATAGTTGAGGTATAGACGGACACGCAGCACGTAGCGTCTGCCCCGCTGCAGGCGCACGCTGAGCCGGGCATTCTGGCGGGTGCCGCTATCGTCGTCACCGGTGACGTAGCGCAATTTCCCGTCGACCTCCTCGAAAAGCACCATCACCGTATCGGAGCGCCCAAAGGTCTGTATCGTATAGTCGCTGGTGCTCTGCGGCGCGAGACTGAGGTTTTTCTGCTCGCCGGGCGCCAGGCTAAGAAACTCCAGCTGGAGCGGCTCGAGACGCGCATTGTTGGCGTCCTCCAGGGCTGGATAGAAGTGGCGCACCTCCGCGATATCCTGCTTTGACAGGCCCGGCGCCGGGCGCAGGCCCTCCCGGTAGGCTTCCGGCTCGACGATCAAACCGGCAGGGAAGCCATAGTGCATGATCGAGTCCGGATCCCAGGGCGACCCCTCGACCTCGGCGGCGGGCAGCTTGCGCAGCACATTGTGAAAGGTCGTCTCGCGGGACCAGTAATTGGGCGATCCGCCAAAGTAGGCATAGACGGCCTCTTCGTCCCAGACGATGCCCGAGAAGGGGTTCTGATGCTCGTGGGGAAAGCCCAGGGCGTGTCCGATCTCGTGGATCGGCGTATCCACGCCTCGGGGGTCGCGGGTCAGGTCCCAGCCAAAA
>DATHXP010000014.1:0-9527 GCA_035459605.1 Halomonas sp.
GGCGCCTGGCCTAGCCGCGGCCGGCCTCCTCGACCAGCCAATCATGCACGGCCCGCACCCGGCGGTCATCCAGCGCGCCCGAGTCGTGCACGATGCCGTAGCGCATGCCGGTAGGAACGCGCTGGCTGAACGGTGCAATCAGGCGGCCGCTGTTGAGCTCGTCGCGAATCAGCGTCTGGCGGGCAATGGCCACTCCCATGGCCGCGATGGCGGCTTCCATGGTCAGGTAGTTGCGATTGAAGGTGTAGCCCCGGCGCACGTTTGTCCGTGGCGCATCAATGGCGTTCAGATAGTGCTCCCACTCTGCGTAGTCATGGCTGCCGCGCCAGGCGGTAATATCGTGCAGCAGCGGGTACCAGGCCAGATTCTCGGGGTTGCGCAGCGTCGGGCGGTTCTTGAGCAGAGAGGGGGCGCAGACCGGGAAAATGATCTCTTCCATGAGCGGCGTGATCGATAGCCCCGGGTAGTGGCCGTCGTTGAGGTCGAGCGCCAGGTCGTAATCGCCTTCGCGCAGCGACACGCTGCTGTCTTCACCGCGGATATGCAGCTCGATCTCGGGAAAGCGCGCCTGCAGGCGCGGCAGGCGCGGCATCAGCCAGTTGTGCAGAAACGAAGGCACCGAGCGCAGGCGGATGACGCCGCTCATCACGCCGCTCTTGAGACGCCTCACCTCCGTGCCTACGGCGAAGTAGGCATCTTCCACCACGTCGGCCAGGCGCCGGCCCTCTTCGGTTAGCGCCAGCTGCCTCGGCAGGCGGCGAAACAGCTTGAAGCCGAGGTGCTCTTCCAGCTGCTTGATCTGCTGGCTGACGGCGCCGGTGGTCACGTGCAGCTCCTCCGCCGCCCGGGTAAAGGAGAGGTGGCGGGCGCTGACCGAGAAGACCTTGAGCCAGGCGTGGGTCCTGGCGTTGACGATTCGGCTCATAGTTTAGAAATACTATATCAAAAAGCAGGTTTTATCGATTGCCGCCGCGCCTGTTTCCCATCAACATGGCGTTATTGCAGAGTAAAAGCGACAGCGCTTTAGCAAGACTAACGCAAAAGCTACTCCAAAACTGACAGCAGACACAAGAACAGCGGCACCGGATCGGGTTTCCCGATAGTGCAATAGTGCAAGAGAGGTTTTTTACCATGGCTATCAGCGTCTTTGATCTTTTCAAGATCGGTATCGGCCCGTCCAGCTCCCACACGGTGGGACCGATGCGGGCCGCCTTTGATTTCGTAGAGCTGCTGCGCGCGCAGGATATGCTCGAGCGCGTGGCGCGAATCGAGGTGCGCCTGCACGGCTCGCTGTCGTCAACGGGTAAAGGGCACAACACCGACACCGCGGTGATCATGGGGCTGATGGGCGAGCAGCCGGACACCATCGATCCGGCAATCGTTCAGCCCTGCATTGAAGAGCTGCGCGAGTCCGGCACCCTGATGTTGGATGGCCACCTGCCGATCCCTTTTCTGTGGCTGCGGGATATGCAGTGGAACGACGAAAGCCTTGCCTATCATCCCAATGCGATGACCCTGATCGCCCACGGTCATTCGGATGAGCTGTATCGCAAGGTCTTCTATTCGGTGGGTGGCGGCTTTGTCATCGACGAGGATCAGGCCGCGCAGGGCGACCTGGATGCCGACACGACCGTGCTGCCTTACAACTTCAACAGCGGTGACGAGCTGCTGGCGATGTGCCAGGAGCACGGCTTGAGCATCAGCCAGCTGATGCTGGAAAACGAGAAGGTCTGGCGCAGCGAAGCCGAGACTCGCGCGGGGCTGTGGCGCATCTGGGAAGTCATGCAGGAGTGTGTGCAGCAGGGCTTCCAGGGCAAGGGTGTGCTGCCCGGAGGGCTTGACGTCAAGCGCCGTGCAGGTGAGCTGTATCGCCGTCTGGTGGAAGTGGAGCAGGACGACAGCCTGATCTCCACGACCTTTTCGGCCATGGACTGGGTCAACGTCTTTGCCCTGGCGGTCAACGAGGAAAATGCCGCCGGCGGGCGCATGGTCACCGCGCCCACCAACGGGGCGGCCGGGATCATCCCGGCGGTACTGCACTACTACATGAAGTTTCAGGACGGCGCCGACGAGCGCTGCGTGGTGGACTTCCTGCTGGCCGCGGCGGCAGTCGGCATTCTGTGCAAGAAGAACGCCTCCATATCGGGTGCCGAGGTGGGCTGCCAGGGCGAGGTGGGCTCCGCCTGCGCCATGGCGGCGGCAGGACTCACCGAGGTGCTGGGCGGCACGCCGGCCCAGGTAGAGAATGCCGCCGAGATTGGCCTTGAGCACAATCTTGGCCTGACCTGCGACCCGGTGGGCGGGCTGGTGCAGGTGCCCTGCATCGAGCGCAACGCCATGGCATCGGTCAAGGCGATCAACGCCACCCAGCTGGCGCTGCGCGGCAACGGCGAGCACTTTGTCTCGCTGGACCAGGCCATTCGCACCATGCGCGATACGGGCGCGGACATGCAGGAAAAGTACAAGGAAACCTCCAAGGGTGGGCTGGCCGTCAACGTCATCGAGTGCTGATCAAACGCTGAACCGCCTCGACATCCCCTCCGCGGCTCTTTTTGCACCGCTTCCATGACCTGCTAAAACGCGACGCCATCGGCGTCGCGTTTTAGTTTGTAAGCTACTGGTATGACGGTTAATAAATCCGTCGTCTAGCCCATTGGTCGAATCATGGGCTCATGCAGTTGCTCTGTTTGTCATCGTCCTCTAGCTTACGTTAACGTAAAGGTTGTGGCCCTTGGCCCGACGCTCACAACAACAACGCAACGTATGACGGATTGCCACGGCGATTCCGAGGGGATGACAGATGACCCAGGAGCTCATGCTCGAGACGCGCGGCCTGACCAAGGAGTTTCGCGGCTTTACCGCCGTGAACAGCGTCGACTTGAAAGTGCAGGAGGGGCACATCCATGCCCTGATCGGCCCCAACGGGGCCGGCAAGACCACCGTATTCAATCTGCTGACCAGGTTTCTGCCGCCGACCCGGGGCGAGATCCTCTATCGCAACCGAGTGATCACCGGCCTCAAGGCCAGTCAGATTGCCCGGCAGGGGCTGGTGCGCTCTTTCCAGATATCGGCGGTGTTTGCGCACATGACCGCCATGGAGAACGTGCGCGTGGCGCTGCAGCGGCCCATGGGGACATCCTTTCATTTCTGGAAGTCCGAGCGCTCCCTTGACCACCTCAACGACCGCGCGATCGAGCTGCTCGACGAGGTTGGCCTGCGCGAATATGCCGATGTGCTGACCGTGGAGATGCCCTACGGGCGCAAGCGCGCCCTGGAGGTGGCTACCACTCTGGCCATGGACCCCGCGATGATGCTGCTCGATGAACCGACCCAGGGCATGGGGGCCGAGGATGTCGACCGCATCGTCGAGCTGGTCCGGCGCGTGGCCAAGGGGCGCACCGTGCTGATGGTGGAGCACAACCTCAGCGTGGTCAGCCGGCTGTGCGATCGCATCACCGTGCTGGCGCGCGGCAGCGTGCTGGCCGAGGGCGACTATCGGCAGGTGGCGCAGGACCCGCGGGTGCGTGAAGCCTACATGGGCACCGAAGCGGTCGAGGAGGTCAGCGCATGAAAGCCGCTGCCGAAGTCACCCACGAGTTTCGCGATACCCTGGGCGCCGAGATGCTGCAGGTTCGCGACCTGCATGCCTACTACGGCGAGTCGCACATCCTGCACGGCGTCGACCTCGACGTGAAGCGCGGCGAGCTGATCACCCTGCTGGGCCGCAACGGCGCGGGGCGCAGCACTACGCTCAAGGCGATCATGAACATGGTGGGGCGGCGTACGGGCTCGGTCATCATCAACGGCACCGAGACCCTGGGCATGAAGGCCCACCGCATTCCGCGGCTGGGCATCGGCTACTGCCCCGAAGAGCGCGGTATCTTTGCCAGCCTCGACGTCGAAGAGAACCTGCTGCTGCCGCCCACGGTGCGCTCGGGCGGGATGAGCCTCGACGAGATCTACGCGATGTTTCCTAACCTTTATGAGCGGCGCCGCAGCCAGGGCACCAAGCTTTCCGGCGGCGAGCAGCAGATGCTGGCCATGGCGCGCATCCTGCGCACCGGCGCGCGGCTGCTGCTGCTCGATGAAATCACCGAGGGCCTGGCGCCGGTCATCAACCAGGCGCTGGGCGAAGTGCTGGTCAAGCTCAAGGAGCGCGACATGACCATTGTGCTGGTCGAGCAGAATTTTCGCTTTGCCGCCCCCCTGGCCGACCGCCACTTCGTGATGGAGCACGGCCGCATCATCGAGGAGATCAGCGCCGCTGAGCTGCCCTCCCGGCGCGAGGATTTGAACGCCCTGCTTGGCGTTTGAGCATCAAGCCTGACAACTCGCGACGTTCAGGACGCCTCATGATTCATCCATTGGCGTCACCACAGCAACAACAATTAGCCCGTATCGGGTACAGGAGCGACACATGACATTCAACAAGAAAATTTTGACCCGCAGCATCGCCGTTGCCGCCGCCGCGCTGTTGGCCAGCGTTGCCCAGGCCGAGATGAGCGACAACGAGGTGCGCATTGGCTATCTGGCCGACATGTCCGGCACCTATCGCGATCTGGCGGGGCCGGGCGGTCTCGAGGCGCTGAAAATGGCTGTCGAGGACTTCGGGGGCAGTGTCAACGGCACGCCGATCGAGATATTCAGCGCCGACGACCGCAACAGCGCCGACGTGGGCGCCAGCACGGTGCGCGAGTGGATCGATCAGCGCAACGTCGACATGGTGGCCGGTCTGGTGGCCACGTCAGTGGCTCTCGCCGCCCTTAAGGTAATCGAGGATAAGAATAGCTTGGGGATCGTCTCCGCTTCGGCGGCCTCCAGTATTACCAATGAGCACTGTGCGCCGACCCATGTCCACTGGGTCTACGACACCTATCCGATGGCCAACGGCACCGCCAAGGCCATTGTCGATCAGGGCGGCGACAGCTGGTTTTTGCTGACCGCCGACTACGCCTTCGGCCATGCGCTGGAAGAGGATGTCACCGAGGTGGTGGAAGAGAGCGGCGGGACCATCGTCGACAGCGTGCGCCATCCGTTCCCGACCAGTGACTTTTCTTCCTATATTCTCCAGGCCCAAGGGTCCGGCGCCAAGATTGTCGGGCTGGCCAACGCCGGCGCCGATACCGTCAACGCCATCAACACCGCCAGCCAGTTCGGCCTGGTCGAATCCGGCCAGCAGCTGGCCGGCCTGATCGTGTTCCTCAACGACGTCTACGCCATGGGCCTTGATGCCACCCAGGGCCTGCTGCTGACCACCGGCTGGTACTGGAACATGGACGACGAAAGCCGCGCGTGGGCCGAGCGCTACTACGAGCGTATGGGCAGCATGCCGGGCATGGTACATGCCGGCATCTACTCCAGCACCACCCACTACCTGAATACCGTGGCCGAGCTTGGCAGCGATGATCCCGTGGCGGTGCGTGCGGCCATGGCCGAGAAGCCGATCAACGACTTCTTCGCCCGCAATGGTCGCATTCGCGAGGATGGCCGCATGGTCCACGACATGTATCTGGCCCAGGTGAAGTCGCCGGAAGACTCGACCCACGAATGGGATCTCTACGAGATCCTCTCCACCATTCCCGCCGAGGAGGCCTACCGCCCGCTGGCCGAGAGCCAGTGCAAGCTGGTCAACAACTGAGCCTGGCGGCACTGCGGCGGCGAAGGCCGCCGTTTCTGTGACGGGAGACGTCTGATATGACGATGATATTTGGGGTGCCCCTGGCGGTATTCATGGGTCAGCTGATGCTGGGGCTGATCAACGGGGCCTTCTACGCGCTGTTGAGCCTGGGCCTGGCGGTGATCTTCGGGCTGCTCAAGATCGTCAACTTTGCCCACGGTGCCATGTACATGCTGGGGGCCTTTGTCACCCTGCTGAGCATGCGCTACCTGGGCATCAACTACTGGGCGGCGCTGATCATCGCGCCGCTGGTGGTGGGCCTGTTCGGCATGCTGATCGAGCGGGTCTTGCTGCGCCGCATTGCGCACCTGGACCACCTCTACGGCCTGCTGCTGACCTTTGGTCTGGCGCTGATCTTCGAGGGGAGCCTGGTCAATTTTTTCGGTGTCTCCGGGGCGCGCTATCCGACCCCCGAGGCGCTGCAGGGCGGCTTCCAGCTGGGCTTCATGTTCCTGCCCGTCTACCGTGCCTGGGTGCTGGGAGCCGCGCTGGTGGTGTGCCTGCTCACCTGGTACATGATCGAACGTACGCGCCTTGGCGCCTACCTGCGCGCCGGCACGGAAAACCCGGCGCTGATGCAGGCCTTTGGCGTCAACGTGCCGCTGCTGATCACCCTGACCTACGGCTTCGGCGTGGCGCTGGCGGCCTTCGCCGGGGTGCTGGCCGCGCCGCTCTACCCGGTATCGCCGACCATGGGCTCCAGCCTTTTGATCGTGGTCTTTGCCGTGGTGGTCATCGGCGGCATGGGCTCGATCATCGGCGCCGTACTGACCGGCCTGGGCATGGGGCTGATCGAAGGCCTGACCAAGGTCTACTATCCCGAGGCAGCCAACACCGTGATCTTTTTGGTGATGATCCTGGTGCTGCTGATGCGACCCGCCGGCCTGTTCGGCAAGGAGGCTTGAGCATGCCTACGACTACTCAGACATTGACACCGACCATGAAGCGCCAGCGGCGCGCCGACCTGCGCCGCAACGTCCGCTATCTGCTGCTGATCGTCGCGGGGCTCGTCGCGCCCTTTGTCGCCTACCCGGTATTTCTGATGAAGGTGCTGTGCTTCGCGCTGTTTGCCTGCGCCTTCAACCTGCTGCTCGGCTATGCCGGGCTGCTCTCCTTCGGGCACGCGGCTTTCCTGGCCACCGGCGGCTACGTGACCGGCTACCTGCTTTCGAGCTACCCGGGCATCACGCCCGAGCTGGGCATTCTGGCCGGTACCCTGGCCGGGCTGGCGCTGGGGGGCGTGTTCGGTATCCTATCGATCCGGCGTCAGGGCATCTACTTCGCCATGGTGACCCTGGCGCTGGCCCAGCTGATGTTCTTCGTCTATATCCAGGCGCCCTTTACCGGCGGCGAGGATGGCCTGCACGGCGTGCCGCGGGGTGAGCTGTTCGGCCTGATCAGCCTCAACAGCAACCTGTCGATGTACTACTTCGTGTTTGCCGTTTTCCTGATCGGCTTTGCGATCATTCAGCGCACCGTGCACTCGCCGTTTGGTCAGGTGCTCAAGGCGATCCGCGAGAACGAGCCGCGCGCCGTGTCGCTGGGCTACAACGTCGACGCCTACAAGCTGGTGGCCTTCATCCTCTCCGCCGGGTTGGCGGCGCTGGCCGGGTCGACCAAGACGGTGGTGTTCCAGCTCGCCTCGCTGACCGATGCCCACTGGCACATGTCCGGCGAGGTGATTCTGATGACCCTGCTAGGCGGGGTAGGGACGCTGTTCGGCCCGCTGGTGGGGGCGGGGCTGGTGGTCAGCCTGCAGCAGCTGCTGGCGCAGTCGCCGCTGGGCAACTGGGTGAGCGTGATCCTTGGGGCGATCTTTGTGATCTGCGTGCTCGCCTTTCGCAGCGGGATCGTTGGCGAGATCAACAAGATGGTGCGCAAGAACTTCAAATAGTTGGTGTTGGCGAGCCCCGGGGCGCCTGGCGGCGGGGCCTAGGCAATGCGCTCGACCAGAAAGTCGATGAACTGGCGCACCTTGGGCGAGCGGTGCCGGTGGCGCGGATACACGGCCCAGACGCCGGTGTCGCTATGACGGTAGCCGTCCAGCACGCTGATCAGCCGGCCGCTGGCCAGGTGCGTATCGACATAGTCGTCGGGCAGCTGGGCGATCCCGAGCCCCTTGAGCGCGGCATCGAGCAGCGCCACTCCCGAGTTGCCCTGCCAGGGGCCGTCTACCCGAATCTCACGGCGCACGCCGTCCACATCGAAGCGCCAGTGGGAGCGCGAGCCCACCAGGCAGCGATGCCGCGACAGCTCCGACAGGGTGTGCGGCTGGCCGTAGCGGCTGAAGTAAGCGGGCGAGCCCACCACGTACTCGCGCCGCTCGCACAGGCGCCGTGCGATCAGCGTCGAGTCGCTCAGCGCGCCCATGCGAATAGCGATGTCGAAGCCCTCGTCGATGATATCCACCTGGCGGTTGGTCAGATGCAGGCGCACGCTCAGCTGCGGATGCAGCTGCATGAAGTCGTTGACCAGCGGAGCAAGAAAGCGCTCGCCGAAGGTGGTGGCCGAGGTCAGACTGAGCAGCCCCATGGGCCGCTCCTGCAGCTCCTTCACGGCCGCCTCGGCCTCGATAAAGGCCTCGAACAGGTGGTGGCAGCGCTGATAGTAGAGCTCGCCGGCTTCGGTCAGTCGAAGGCGGCGGGTGGTGCGGTAGAGCAGGGTCGTGCCCAGGTGGTTCTCCAGCTGGCTGACCAGGCGGCTGACGTGCGAGCCCGATACCTTGAGATGTTCGGCGGCGGCATTGAAGGCGCCGTGGCGCACTACTTCGACGAAGGCTTCGATGCGATCCCAGCGTTGCACGGCGTGGCCTCTCCGATTGTTGCCTGTGAGCAATAATGTGATGAGTTTGATGCAGTTTATACTATTGCTGGATATTGCGTACACTGGTAGGCAAGTCCAACAATCGGAGGATCACACCATGAAGTCACGTGCCGCTATTGCCCTGGAAGCCGGGAAACCGCTGGAGCTGGTCGAGATCGACGTTGAGGGCCCCAGGGCCGGCGAAGCGCTGGTGCGCATGGCCGCGACCAGCGTTTGCCACACCGACGCCTTCACGCTTTCCGGCGCCGATCCCGAGGGGCTGTTTCCCTCGGTGCTCGGCCACGAGGGCGCCGGTATCGTCGAGGAGGTCGGCGAAGGCGTCACCGGCCTGCGTCCCGGGGATCATGTCATTCCGCTGTATACCGCCGAATGTCGCCAGTGCAAGTATTGCCTGTCCGGCAAGACCAACCTGTGCCAGGCCGTTCGCGCTACCCAGGGCCAGGGCCTGATGCCCGATGGCACCAGCCGCTTCTCGCTGGACGGCAAGCCGCTGCATCACTACATGGGCTGCTCTACCTTCAGCGAATACACCGTGGTGCCCGAGGTGTCGCTGGCCGTGGTGTCGCCCGAGGCCCCGCTGGACAAGATCTGCCTGCTGGGCTGCGGCGTCACCACCGGGATTGGCGCGGTGCTCAATACCGCCAAGGTGGAGCCGGGCTCCACGGTGGCGGTGTTTGGGCTTGGCGCGATCGGCCTGGCGGTGATCCAGGGCGCGGTGATGGCCAAGGCTGCGCGCATCATCGCCATCGATACCAACCCCGACAAGTTCGAGCTGGCTAGGAAGTTCGGCGCCACCGACTTCGTCAACCCCAAGGACCACAGCGAGTCGATTCAGGAAGTCGTCGTCGACATGACCGACGGCGGCGTCGACTACTCCTTCGAGTGCATCGGCAACGTCAACGTGATGCGCTCGGCGCTGGAGTGCTGCCACAAGGGCTGGGGCGAGTCGGTGATCATCGGCGTGGCCGGTGCCGGCGAGGAGATCTCCACGCGGCCGTTCCAGCTGGTGACCGGCCGGGTCTGGAAG
>DATHXP010000015.1:0-24118 GCA_035459605.1 Halomonas sp.
ACCTCGCTGCCGCCGTAGGTGGCCGCCGAGGAGGCATAGATGAAGGGAACCCCCTGGCGCTGACAGAAATGCAGCAGCTCCTTGGAGTACTCGAAGTTGTTGTGCAGCATGAAGCGCCCGTCCCACTCGGTGGTGTCCGAACAGGCCCCCTCGTGAAAGATCGCCTCGATGGGCGGCAGGTGCGAAGGCTTGCCATTCAGCGCGGCGCGAACCCGCTCGAGAAAGTCGTCCTTGTCCAGGTAGTCGCCCAGGGTGGCATCGGCCAGGTTGACGAACTTGGTACCGTCGCGCAGGTCATCCACCACGAGGATGTCATACCGACCCCGGGCATTGAGTGCCTTGACCAGATTCGAGCCGATGAAGCCGGCTCCGCCCGTCACTACGATCATGGGGAATTCCTCTTTAATTTGCAGGCCATGCGGGTTGCTTGCGGGGCTGCGCCTATAACCCACCTCTCGGTGATTGTATACTTGACGGCTCGTGAATTCATGGCCAACGGTGCTTCCCCAATGACAGAGTCGACGCCAGACGTGGCAACCTTTCAGGGCTTGATCCTTGCCCTGCAGCAGTACTGGGCCGATCGGGGCTGCGTGGTACTTCAGCCCCTGGACATGGAAGTCGGGGCCGGAACCTTTCATCCGGCTACCTTCCTGCGCTCCATCGGACCCGAGACCTGGAATGCCGCCTATGTGCAGCCTTCCCGCCGTCCTACCGACGGCCGCTACGGCGACAATCCCAATCGCCTGCAGCACTACTACCAGTTTCAGGTCGTCATGAAGCCCTCCCCGGACGATTTCCAGGAGCTGTTTCTGGGCTCGCTCAAGTATCTCGGCCTTGACCCGCTGGTTCATGATATTCGCTTCGTCGAGGACAACTGGGAGTCCCCTACTCTGGGGGCCTGGGGGCTGGGCTGGGAGGTCTGGCTCAACGGCATGGAGGTGACCCAGTTCACCTACTTCCAGCAGGCCGGCGGCCTCGAGTGCTACCCGGTGACCGGCGAGCTGACCTACGGCATTGAGCGCATCGCCATGTACCTGCAGGACGTGGACAGCATCTACGACCTGGTCTGGACCGTCGCCCCGGACGGCTCCCGGGTTACCTACGGCGACGTCTACCTGCAAAACGAGCGCGAGCAGTCGGCCTATAACTTCGAACATGCCGACGTCAAGGCGCTGTTTGGCAGCTTCGACCATCACGAAGGCGAGTGCGCCAAGCTGCTTGAGGCCGGGCTGCCGCTGCCGGCCTACGAGCAGGTGCTCAAAGCTTCGCACACCTTCAACCTGCTGGACGCGCGCCACGCCATCTCGGTGACCGAACGCCAGCGCTACATCCTGCGCGTGCGCACCATGGCCCGCGACGTGGCCCGCGCCTATTACGACTCGCGCAAGGCCGCCGGCTTTCCGCTGGCGTCCGAGGCGCTGCGCCGCGAGCTTCTGGACCACGAGACTCACGCTGAACAGGGAGACGCTTAAGCATGGCCGCCCATACTCTACTGGTTGAACTCGGCGTGGAAGAGCTGCCGCCAAGCGCCATCGACAGCCTGTCCGACGCCTTTGCTGCCGGCATCGAGCGCGGCCTTGCCGAGGCCGGCGTCGCCTTCGACGGGGTGAGCGCCTACGCCACTCCGCGCCGGCTGGCGGTGCGCATCGAGGCGCTGGCCGACAGGCAGCCCGACAGCGACGTCGAGCGCCGCGGCCCGGCACTGGCGGCGGCCTTCAAGGAAGGTCAGCCCACTAAAGCGGCGGAAGGTTTTGCTCGCTCGTGCGGGGTCAGCGTCGATCAGCTGATCCGCCTGGAAACCGACAAGGGCACCTGGCTTGGCTATCACGAACGCCAGCCGGGGGAAGCCACTGTGGCCCTGCTGCCGGCCATTCTGGAAAAAGCCGTGTCGGCCCTGCCGGTCCCCAAATACATGCGCTGGGGCGCCTCGCGGATCGAGTTTTCCCGTCCGGTGCACTGGCTGGTGGTGCTCTACGGCAGCGAAGTTGTGCCGGCCAGCGTGCTCGGCCTGGAGGCCGACCGCACCACCTATGGCCATCGGTTTCACGCCCCGCAGGCCATCACCCTTGACCACGCCGATGCGTATGTGGCGGCGCTGGACAACGCCTGGGTGCTGGTCGACCGGAACATCCGCCGCGAGCGCATCCGCGAACAGGTGCTGGCCGAGGCCGAGCTGATGAGTGCAACGGCGGTCATCGACGAGGAGCTGCTGGTTGAGGTCAGCGGCCTGGTGGAATGGCCCGTGGCCCTGGCCGGGAGCTTCGACGAACGTTTTCTGGAGGTGCCGGCGGAGTGCCTGATTTCTTCCATGAAGGCCAACCAGAAGTACTTTCACCTGCTCGACGAAAACGGCCAGCTCAGGCCCGCCTTCATCACCATCGCCAATATCGACAGCCGAGACCCCGAGCAGGTCATCGCCGGAAACGAAAAGGTCATTCGTCCGCGCCTGGCCGATGCCGCCTTCTTCTACGAGAGCGACCGTCGCCGCCCGCTTGCCGAACGCTTTGCCGATCTTGGCAACGTTGTCTTCCAGAAGCAGCTGGGCTCGTTTGCCGACAAGGCCGAACGCAGCGCCGTGGTGGCTACCCATATCGCCAGCCGCATCGGCGGTGACGAAAACCAGGCGCGTCGCGCCACCCGCCTGGCCAAGTGCGATCTGATGACCGAAATGGTGCTGGAGTTTCCCGAGCTGCAGGGCATCATGGGCCGCTGCTACGCCGAGCACGACGGCGAGGACGCCGAGGTGGCCAAGGCGCTTGAAGAGCAGTATCTGCCGCGCCACGCCGGCGATGCCATCCCCGCCACGCGCACCGGCCAGGCGCTGGCCATCGCCGACCGCCTGGATACCCTGACCGGCATCTTTGGCATCGGCCAGCGCCCCAGCGGCACCCGAGACCCCTTCGCCCTGCGCCGCGCCGCCATCGGCGTGCTCAATATCCTGATCAAGGGGGAGCTGGCGCTGGACCTGCGCGAGCTGCTGGAGCTGGCCGTGGCCCAGCACCGCAATCTGCCCAAGGCCGACGGCCTGGTCGACCAGGTGCAGAACTACATGCTCGATCGCTTCCGCGCCTGGGCCCAGGAAGAAGGCATCGGCCCCGAGGTCTATCTAGCCGTTCGCGCTCGCCCGGTCACCGCACCGCTGGACTTTGCGCGCCGCCTGCGGGCCGTGCATCGCTTTACGGGGCACGAGGAAGCCGCGGCACTCGCCGCCGCCAACAAGCGGGTATCCAACATCCTTGCCAAGCAGCAGCACAGCGGCAGCACCAAAGTGGACGCCGAGCTGCTGCAGGAGAGCGCCGAGAGGGCCTTGCAGGAAGCATTGACCAGCGCTCGCGACAGGGTATCG
This sequence comes from Halomonas sp., assembly GCA_035459605.1. Taxonomy (GTDB): domain Bacteria; phylum Pseudomonadota; class Gammaproteobacteria; order Pseudomonadales; family Halomonadaceae; genus Halomonas. Next base: position 3,347 of record DATHXP010000015.1, read on the forward strand.
CCCCTGTTCGCCAGCGCCCGCTACAGCGAGGCGCTGGACGTTCTGGCGGAGCTTCGCGCGCCGGTCGACGCCTTTTTTGATCAGGTCATGGTCATGGCCGACGATACTGACGTGCGCAACAATCGCCTGGCGCTGCTGGCGAGCCTGCAAGCGCTGTTTATGGAAGTAGCCGATATCGCCGAGCTGCAGCACTAACCGACCAGCCGCTCAACGCCCTGCGGCTTCTTCGACGACGCCATGTTTCACGTGAAACATGGCGTTTTTTGGCTGCTTCATATAGCAACACCGCTCACACGCCGCGCAATCGAAACGCCAGTAGAAGAGAGTTGTTTCACGTGGAACACCGGCCTACACTACCGTCCCACCCATCTTTTCAACAGGTTATCTAAGCCATGATCCCACCCAGGCTCGTCATTCTCGACCGCGACGGTGTGATCAATCGCGACTCGGACCGCTACATCAAGACACTCGACGAGTGGATTCCCTATCCTGACGCCATCGAGGCCATCGCCCGCTTGAGTCGTGCCGGCTGGCGAGTGGCCGTGGCCACCAACCAGTCGGGTATTGCGCGGGGCTACTTCGACATCGCCACATTGGACGCCATGCATGCGCGCCTGAACGCGCTGGTGACGGCGGCCGGTGGTCACATCGAGCATATTGCCTACTGCCCCCACGTCGACGCCGACGGCTGCGACTGCCGCAAGCCGCTGCCTGGATTGCTGCGGCAGATACAAAGAGCGCTCCACCTGAAAACCTTGAAAGGCAGCTGGATCGTCGGCGACAGCCTGCGCGATCTGCAGGCAGGCGACGCCGTGGGCTGCCGCCGCGCACTGGTGCGTACCGGCAAGGGTGAGCGCACCCTGACCACGCATCCCGAGCTGGGGCGAAAAGGGTCCGGCACGCTGATCCTCCATGATCTGGCCGACTTTGTTGACTGGCTGCTAAAGTCGTCGGATTGAACAGGGCGCCCGGACAGGACAGCCGCTGTGGGTTGCGAAGAAAGCGCCTCCCTGGTTAGCACGGCTTCGATGTTTCACGTGAAACATCAAACCCCCGGCCTGCCCGATCAAACTCACCCCCTTTACATTCGCTTCACTTCACACGTCACCGGCTCCCCATTCACCGACGCATAAAGAAATCCCGACCGGCGTTAACCGATCGGGATTGGTTTGTGCAGCAATGTTTCACGTGAAACACATGGGGCAGCTAGCGCGCAGGCTACACGCCATCAAACATCCAGATTAGCCGTCAAGGCATACTGCTCGATGAAGTCGCGGCGCGGTTCCACTTCGTCGCCCATCAGCGTATTGAACATCATGTCGGCGGCAACGGCGTCCTCGATCGTCACCCGAAGCATGCGCCGGGTTTCCGGGTTCATGGTGGTTTCCCACAGCTGCTCCGGGTTCATCTCGCCCAGCCCCTTGTAGCGCTGAATCGACAATCCACGCTGCGCTTCGTTCATCAGCCACTCCAGCCCCTGGCTGAAGGTCGAGATCGACTTGCTGCGCTCGCCACGAGCGATACGCGCATCCTCCTCGAGAAGATGATTCAAGCGATCGCCCAGGGCCACCATGGCGCGATAGTCGATGCTGCCGAAGAAATCCTCGCCCCACACGTAGTCGGTCGTGACGCCGTGGGCCACCAGCGAGACTGACGGCAGGAAAAAGCCGCGCTCATCATCCTCTTCCAGGCTGAAGGTATAGCGCGGCCCCCCCTCATATTCCACCTGAGCGTCTATTTCGGCCTGCAGATGATCAATCCAAGTCTGCATGGTACCGCGATCCATGAGGTTCTTTTCCTCGAGCTCCGCTGCATAGACGATCTTGCGCAGCACCGCCTCGGGGTACACTCGCGATAAACGCTCGATTCGGCGCATGACATCGCGGTACTGATGCACCAGCTCTTCCAGCTGCTCCCCGGCAATGGGCGGAGCCTCGGCGTTGACGTATAGCCTGGCACCGTCCAGCGCCGTTGAGGTCAGGTAGTCGACCATTGCCTCCTCGTCCTTGAGGTAGCTCTCCTGCTTGCCCCGCCTGATCTTGTAGAGCGGCGGCTGAGCGATAAAGACATGTCCTCGCTCGATCAGCTGAACCATCTGCCGGAAAAAGAAGGTCAGCAGCAGCGTGCGGATGTGCGAGCCGTCCACGTCGGCGTCAGTCATGATGATGATGGAATGATAGCGCAGCTTGTCGGGATCAAACTCTTCGCGACCGATGCCACAGCCAAGCGCTGTGATTAGCGTTCCAACTTCCGCGGAGGACAGCATCTTGTCGAAGCGAGCTTTTTCGACGTTGAGGATCTTGCCCTTCAGCGGCAGGATCGCCTGGGTACGGCGATCTCGCCCCTGCTTGGCACTGCCGCCGGCAGAGTCACCCTCCACCAGATACAGTTCGGACAGGCTGGGATCCTTCTCCTGGCAGTCTGCCAGCTTTCCCGGCAGCCCGGCAATATCAAGCGCTCCTTTGCGGCGGGTCATGTCGCGCGCCTTGCGGGCGGCTTCCCGGGCACGAGCCGCGTCTATCATCTTGCCCACAATGGCCTTTGCCTCATTGGGCTTCTCGACCAGATACTCGGAGAACAGCTTTCCCATTTCCTGCTCGACGGCCGTCCTGATTTCGGACGACACCAGCTTCTCTTTGGTCTGCGAGGAAAATTTCGGATCGGGAACCTTTACCGAGATGATAGCGGTCAAGCCTTCCCGCGCATCGTCACCGGAGGTTTGCACCTTGGTTTTTTTCAGCAGACCTTCGCCCTCGATATAGTGATTGAGGGTGCGGGTCAGTCCAGCGCGAAATCCCGCCAGGTGTGAGCCGCCGTCACGCTGAGGAATATTGTTGGTATAGCAGAAGATGTTTTCAGCGAAGGTATCTGTCCACTGCATGGCAACCTCAACCCCAACGCCATCGTCACGCTTTGAGTTGAAGTGAAAGACCGGGTTGAGCACCGTCTTGTTGGTGTTAAGATGTTCAACAAACGCCCTCAGGCCACCCTCATAGTGAAACAGCTCTTCCTTGCCCGAGCGCTCATCGATCAGACGAATCGCGACGCCGGAATTAAGGAACGACAGCTCGCGCAGGCGCTTGGCCAGAATTTCATAGTGAAACTCGATATTGCCAAAGGTTTCACCTGATGGCCTAAAATGAACTCGAGTACCGCTCTTCTCCGTCTGTCCGACCACCGCCAGCGGTGATATCGGCACGCCGTGCCGGTAGACCTGCTCATGAACCTGATTATTGCGCCAGATGGTCAGCTTCAACTCCTCCGACAGGGCGTTGACCACCGAGACACCGACGCCGTGGAGTCCGCCGGAAACCTTGTAGGAGTTGTCATCGAACTTGCCGCCCGCGTGCAGTACCGTCATGATCACTTCGGCCGCCGATACGCCTTCGCCCTCGTGGATATCGGTAGGAATACCCCGTCCGTTATCACTGACGGTGATCGATTCGTCTGGATGAATCACTACGCGAATTTCGCTGCAGAATCCTGCCAGCGCCTCATCGATGGAGTTATCCACCAGCTCGAAGACCATATGGTGCAGGCCGGTGCCATCATCGGTATCGCCGATGTACATGCCAGGACGCTTGCGTACCGCATCGAGTCCCTTGAGGACCTTGATGCTCGATGAATCATAAGCCTGCTCGGTCATTGATTTCTCCGTCGTGAGGTCTCTCTGTCCATTGACGACCACTACCTCTGCTCGATTTCGCCATGTTTCACGTGAAACATTGAAACTGCCGTGCCCGCATCCCAATCGCTGTCCAGCGCTCCGGGGTCGACGCTGGTAATAAATGCCTGGCAGCGCATCTGTTCGAGCCACCGGCAGAAAACACGCCGGTGGTCGGCGTCCAGCTCCGCGGGAAGGTCATCAACAAGGTAGAGGCATGAGCGCTCGGTCGTCTGCTCCAACAGGCGCCCCTGGGCCAGTTTAAGGGCGCTGACTACCAGCTTCTGCTGGCCTCGGGACAGCACTTCGACAGCGGGTTTCTTGGCGTAGCGAATACCGATATCGGCACGCTGAGGCCCCTGCTGGGTAAAGCCCATCTGACGGTCGGTCATTCGACTCTGCCGCAGTACATCTTCCAGGCCTCTGTTGCGATCCCAGCCGCGCGTATAGCGCAGTTCAAGCCCCGTCAGATTGATCAGGCCGGCGAGCGTTTCCATGAATACGGGTTTGAATAGCCGCACCCACTCGCATCGCAGGAGATCGAGCGTCTCGCCCCAATGCACCAGCTCCCGCTCCCAGGCATCAAGCGCTGCGTCCTCTATTCTACCATGCCTGAGCAGGGCATTCCGATGTTTGAGCGCGCGTCGAAAGCGGCGCCAGGCCGACAGAAAGTCATGTTTCACGTGAAACACTCCCCAGTCGAGAAACTCACGCCGACCGCTGGGCGGTCCTTCGAGGAGTCGAAAGGCATCAGGATTAATCAGCTGCAGGGGAAGCGCCTCAACCAGGCGAGCCAGACGATCCACCTTTTCGCTGGCCAGGCGCATTTCCAGCTCGCTGGCTTCGCGGTGCCTGCGCACTCCGATGGGCACGGGCGGCTTACCGGGCGGCTCGCCCAGCAGGCGCCCGTGAAGCGTGACCTGGTCAGCGTCATGGTGGATGGCATGGCGCAGATGGCGGGTGCGGAAAGAGCGCCCCATGCCGAGGATATGGATGCCTTCCAGCAGGCTTGTTTTGCCGCTGCCGTTGTCACCGACAAACAGATTGATGCCGGGGCCCGGCTTCAGCTCTAGCGGCGCAAGGTTGCGAAGCCCTTGAAATGAAAGGCGATCTAGAGGCATTGGAGGTTAGCGATGCTTACAGGCGCATCGGCATGACAACATAGAGTGCATCACCACCGCCTGGCTCTTCCAGCAGGGCACTGCTGCTGGAGTCGGCCAGCGTCATCTGCACGCGATCCTCACCCAGCACGTTGAGCACATCGATCAGATAGGCCACGTTGAAGCCGATCTCCAGGGAAGCGCCGCTATATTCGACGCCAATGTTTTCTTCGGCTTCTTCCTGCTCGGGGTTGTTCGCCATCACCTTGAGGTTGTTTTCCTCAAGATGCAGACGCACGCCGCGATACTTCTCGTTGGACAGAATAGCGGTGCGCGACAGCATCTGACGCAGCCCGGCACGATCGGCAAGCAGCACCTTGTCGCCGCCGCGGGGCAGCACGCGCTCGTAGTCGGGGAACTTGCCGTCCACCAGCTTCGAGGTAAAAGTGAAGTCGCCGGTGTGCGCCCGCACATGCGTCGCGCCCAGCGTCAGGCTGACCGGCTCTTCCCCGTCATCCAGCAGCCGCGCCAGCTCCATCACGCCCTTGCGCGGCACAATCAGCTTGTGAGGCTCGCCGAGCACGGTTTCCACAGGGCGCGAGCACACCGCCAGGCGGTGACCGTCCGTGGCCACGGCGCGCACCAGATTGGCTGTGAACTCGAGCAGCATGCCGTTGAGATAGTAGCGCACATCCTGCTGCGCCATGGCGAAGGCGGTCATATCGATAAGATGTTTCAGCGTGCCGCGCGGCAGGCTCAGCTCAGTATCGCCCTCGCCATCGTCGATGCTCGGAAACTCCGCCGCCGGCAGGGTCGACAGCGTAAACTTGGAACGCCCGCTGCGCAGCACCGCGCGCTCGGCTTCCAGCGAGAACTCAAGCTCGGACATGTCGGGCAGCGACTTGCAGATTTCCATCAGCTTGCGCGCCGGCAGGGTAATGCTGCCCGCCTCGTCGACCTGATTCGCCACCGTGCGCCCAACCAGCTCGACCTCAAGGTCGGTACCGGTCAGCGAGACCTGGTCCTGCTCCACCCGCATCAGCACATTAGAAAGTACTGGCAGGGTGTGTCGGCGCTCCACCACGCCGGCGACCAGCGTCAGCGGTCGCAGCAGTGCTTCTCGGGAAATGGAAAATTTCATTTCGACTCCACGTCTTGTCCTGTGAGGATTCGAGGCCGCCCGCAAGCGCTCGAACCGAGCTGAGCGTTACAGTGAATCAGCTGGTCAACAGCCGCAGCAAATTCTTGTAGTCCTCGCGAATATCCGCATTTTCTTCCTGAAGCTCTTTCACCTTGCGGCACGCGTGCAGCACCGTGGTGTGATCACGCCCCCCGAAGGCATCACCGATCTCGGGGAGACTGTGGTTGGTCAGCTCCTTGGCCAGCGCCATGGCCACCTGCCGCGGCCTGGCGATCGAGCGCGAACGCCGCTTGGAAAGCAGCTCGTTCAGCTTGAGCTTGTAGTACTCCGCCACCGTGCGCTGAATGTTATCCACACCGACCTGCTTGTCCTGCAGGGCAAGCAGATCCTTGAGCGATTCGCGAATGAAGTCCTGGGTGATGGGCTTGCCCATGAAGTGCGAATCGGCAATGACCTTCTTGAGCGCGCCTTCCAGCTCGCGCACGTTGGAGCGGATTTTCTGGGCAATGAAGAAGGCCGCCTCGTGGGGCAGATCCACCTTGGCCTGATCGGCCTTCTTCATCAGGATGGCGACACGCGTCTCGAGCTCCGGGGGTTCGATCGCCACGGTCAATCCCCAACCGAAACGCGACTTGAGACGCTCTTCGACCCCGCTGATCTCTTTCGGATAGCGATCCGAGGTCAGAATCATCTGCTGGCCACCTTCAAGCAGCGCGTTGAAGGTATGGAAAAACTCTTCCTGGGAGCGCTCCTTGCCGGCAAAGAATTGAATGTCATCGATCAGCAGCGCATCGACGCTGCGATAAAAGCGCTTGAAGTCATTGATGGCGTTGAGCTGCAACGCCTTGACCATGTCGGCAACAAAACGCTCGGAATGCAGGTAGACGACACGGGCGTTACTGCGCTGGGTGGCCAGCGCATTGCCCACGGCATGCATCAGGTGGGTCTTGCCCAGGCCCACGCCGCCATACAGAAACAGCGGATTGTAGGCGCCGCCGGGGTTCTCTGATACCTGCCGTGAGGCCGCCCTGGCCAGCTGGTTCGATTTACCCTCGACGAAGGTTTCAAAGGTAAAATTTGGATTCAATCCGCTGCTGTGCTTGATGCTGCCTTCGACCTGAACCTGTCGCTCACCGCCGCGCTGGACATCTCCGCCCACGCTTTCGTCACGCAAACGGTCTACCTCCGGCCCGCCAGAGATGCCGCTGCGCGCGGGGGCATGCACCGACGGCGGCCTGGGTGACGCAGACACGGGATGCCCAAGCTCGCGCGGTTTAGGCCCGGCCGCCGCTCGGCGACTGCCCACCAGCAATACCAGCTTGGGAGGCTGCCCCGCCGAGAAGTCGCGCATCAATTCGGTGATGCGCTGAACATACTTGTCGCACACCCAGTCGCGAACAAAACGATTGGGAGCCAGCAGCCGCAGCTGATTGGAGCCTTCCTCCTCTTCCGCCTGGAGGGGGCGAATCCAGGTATTGAAATGCTGCGAGCTGAGTTCGTCCCGCAGGGTTTCCAGGCATTGCTGCCAGAGAGCTATCGACACGCGGCCACACCCCTGGGTTGAGAAACGAGTTGAAGAACGGCCGGCTATTGTATCGCCCAGCACCCCGGTTATCCACACCCTGAAACGATCTGAAAACGCTGTGGAAAACCTGACCAGAGCGCTGGGCATGTCCTGCGTATGAAACCTTAACCCGCTGTGCGCTGTGGATGAGCCCGCGACTTGTTTACCGCCTGCCCACCGGATACCGGCAGCTTTTCCTGCTATTACTCACAGCCTTAACTCGCACACAATTAATTGATTTAAATCAATTTATTAGACTTATCAACATAAACTATCCCCGCTAATAATAACAGGGTGTAATAGAACTTATCTTTATAGTATTTATTGATGATGGCTGTCTCCTGTCGGCCAAACGGGTGGCCGTCTGCTGGAAAAATTGCGCCCGGGCTCGCAAGTCACTACAATCTCCGGTCCTTGACCGAATCTGCCTGGATTCCGTAAGGAGCCCGGGCACCCGAGTAACGCCTGATATTTTCAGAAACCTATCTGTGGGAATGACCAGTTATGAAACGCACATTTCAACCCAGCGTTATCAAGCGCAAGCGCAACCACGGCTTTCGTGCCCGCATGGCCACCAAAGCCGGTCGTGCCGTCCTGGCGCGCCGCCGCGCCAAGGGACGCAAGCGTCTCAGCGCCTGATTGCTGACTTCGCGTGTCCTGTCAGGGCTATCCCCGGCGGCTGCGACTGCTGACCGCCGGAGATTACCGACGCGTTTTTGATACGGCGACCTGCAAGGTACATGGCAAGGGACTGATGGCATTGGCATCGCCCAACGCGCTGGGCCATCCTCGTCTGGGCCTTATCTTCAGCAAGAAGAACGTTCGACGTGCCGTTGACCGGAACCGCTTGAAACGCATCGCAAGAGAGTCCATTCGGCTTCGCCAGCACCAGCTTCCCTCGGCAGACATTGTGCTGCTGGCCAGGCGCGGCCTTGATAAGCTGGATAACGAAACGGTTCATCGCCAGCTGCAGGGCATGTGGCGACGCCTGGATCGAGAGCGACACAGGCTCGAGGGCAAACGCTGAGTATCCCGCACTGCACAGCAGCATGCGTTCACCGGCTGGATGCGATTCACGGCGCTGCGCTTCTTGACGAAGCCGTATTGAACACCGACGCTCAGCAGCTGACGCTGGCCTGCCACTGGCAGGCTTTCGTTCATCTCAGGTGTGCGATCTGCGTTTCGCCATCGGAATGTTCACCTTCCCATCGGGCAGACCCCTCATGGACGTAAAACGACTATTTCTGCTGATTCCTCTGGCGCTTCTCGCCTATCTGATTGTCGTACAGTGGAATCAGGACTACGGGCAGGTGGCCACGGCGCCCAACGCGCCGGTCATCAACGAGCAGGCCACCGCTCCGCCCAGCGCAAGCGAAGACGACCTGCTGGCGCCCAGCCAGCCCAGCGCGAGCGAAGATATCGGCGCTTCAATACCAGGCCAGGCGCCTGCTTCCGCTTCGAACAGCCGCGACCTGGTTGCCGTCACCACGGACGTGCTGGATCTGCGAATCGACCCCCTCGGGGGCGATGTGGTCTATGCAGCGCTACCCAAGCATGACCTAACCCTTGAAGCTGATCATCCCTTCGTCTTGCTGGCAGACAATGGCGGCCGCAGCTATGTAGCACGCTCCGGCCTGCAGCTGGATGACCACCAGGGGCGCATCGCCTTCACGCCGGAAAAGACCCGGTATCAGCTGGCTGATGGCGAGAAACAGCTGGAAGTTGCCTTCACCGCCAACGTCAACGGCGTCGACGTCATCAAGCGCTTCCATCTGGAGCGCGGCAGCTATGCGGTGAAGGTGTCCTATCACCTGGCCAACGAGAGTGAAACGCCGGTATCGGCACGCTTCATCGGCCAGCTGGCCAGGGATAACAGCCCCGACCCGTCCTCGGGCCCCAAGATGGGCATGCGCTCCTTCCTGGGCGTAGCCTACTCCTCGCCGGATACCCGCTACGAGAAGGTCAAGTTCAAGGATATCCAGGAAGGCAAGGTCGAGAACCGCGACGTCAAGGGTGGCTGGGTCGCCATGATCCAGCACTACTTCACCACGGCCTGGGCGCCGCCCCAGGATCAGCAGAACCTCTACTACGCCACCACCGACTCCCAGGGCCGCAACGTGGCCGCCTTTGCCGGCCCCAACCTCAGCGTGGCACCGGGCAGCGAGGCCACTCTGGAAGCCACGCTCTACATGGGCCCCAAGGTGCAGGAGTACCTGGAGGCAGTCGCCCCCCACCTGGAGCTGACCGTCGACTTCGGCTGGCTGTGGTTCATCGCCAACCCCTTGTTCTGGCTGCTCGACAAGATTCACGGCCTGATCGGCAACTGGGGCTGGTCCATCGTGATCCTGACCATCATGGTCAAGGGAGCGCTGTGGCCGCTTTCCGCCAAGGCCTACAAGTCCATGGGCCGCATGCGCAAGCTCGGTCCGGAAATGCAGCGTCTGAAAGAGCAGTTCGGCGACGACCGCCAGAAGATGTCCCAGGAGATGATGAAGTTCTACCAGAAGGAGAAGATCAATCCTCTGGGCGGCTGCCTGCCGATACTCGTGCAGATGCCGGTGTTCATCGCGCTGTACTGGATGCTGCTGGAGTCCGTTGAGCTGCGTCACGCGCCCTTCATGTTCTGGATTCAGGATCTGTCGGTGAAGGATCCCTACTTCATCCTGCCGATCCTGATGGGCGCCTCGATGTTCGTGCAGCAGCTGCTCAACCCGACGCCTCCGGATCCCACCCAGGCCAAGATCATGAAGATGCTGCCGATCGTCTTCACCTTCTTCTTCCTGTGGTTCCCGGCAGGCCTGGTCATCTACTGGGTGGTCAACAACGTGATTTCCATTTCTCAGCAGTACGTGATCACGCGCAGGATCGAGAACGACCCAAGCATCGGCAAGGGGCTCAAGACCAAATAGCCGAGCTGCTGAATGCGCTTTATCCGCCTCGACGCCCAGACCCCCGCTTTAGCGGGGGTCTGGCGTTTAGTGCTGGCGACACCGACAATATTGGCATTCCCTGCAGGAGACACCGATGGCTGAGCGCCTCTATATCCAGGACACCATCGCCGCCCAGGCCACTCCTCCCGGCCGCGGCGGCGTCGGCATTATTCGCCTTTCAGGGCCTGCGAGCGCCGCTATCGCCGAGGCTATCGTTGGGTACTGCCCTGCCCCGCGAAAGGCCGTCTATGGCCCCTTCCAGGGCGAAAGAGGGCCCATTGACGAAGGCATTGCCCTGTTCTTTCCCGGTCCGCACTCCTTCACCGGCGAAGACGTGCTCGAACTGCAGGGCCACGGCGGCCCGGTGATCATGGACATGCTGCTCGAGCGCTGCCTGCAGCTCGGCGCACGGCCGGCACGCCCCGGTGAGTTTTCCGAACGCGCCTTTCTCAACGACAAGATGGACCTGGCCCAGGCCGAGGCCACCGCCGACCTGATCGAGGCCAGTTCACGCAGCGCCGCCGAAAACGCCCTGCACTCGCTGCAGGGCGAGTTCTCCAGCCGTGTGCATGCGCTGGTCGAGCGCCTGATCCAGCTGCGATTGTATGTCGAAGCCGCCATCGACTTTCCCGAGGAGGAAATCGACTTCCTGGCCGACGGCCATGTGGCCGCCAGACTTGACGAAGTGCGCGACGAGCTAGGCAGAGTGCGCGCCGCCGCAGGCCAAGGGGCACTGATTCGCGAAGGCATGAGCGTGGTCATCGCCGGACGTCCCAACGCCGGCAAATCGAGCCTGCTCAACGCGCTGACCGAGCAGGACACCGCCATCGTCACCGATATTGCCGGCACCACGCGCGACGTGCTGCGCGAACACATCCAGCTCGACGGCATGCCGCTGCACATTATCGACACCGCCGGCCTCAGAGACACCCCCGACGCCGTGGAGCAGATCGGCGTGGCGCGCGCCTGGGCTGAGATCGAGAAGGCCGACCGGGTGCTGCTGCTGTTTGATGCCAGCACCACCGACGCCACCGACCCCATGGCCATCTGGCCGGAGTTCGTCGAACGCCTTCCGGATCAGGCTCGACTCACCCTGGTGCGCAACAAGATCGACACCAGCGGCGAGGCACCGGGAATTGATTTATCCACAACTCCACCGGTGATCAGACTCTCTGCACATACCGGTGAGGGTGTGGATAACCTGAAGGAGCACCTCAAGGCCGTCATGGGCTTCTCCGCCACCACCGAAGGGCGTTTTTCCGCGCGCCGCCGTCATCTGGACGCCCTGGAGCGCGCCGATATCGCCCTAGCCAACGGCCAGGCGCAGCTGGAAGATCACGCCGCCGGCGAGCTGCTGGCCGAAGACCTGCGCGACGCCCAGCAGGCGCTGGGCGAGATCACCGGCGAATTCAGCGCCGACGATCTTCTGGGTGAAATCTTTGGCAGCTTCTGTATCGGGAAGTGAAGCGGATCCATGAGTTCGGACCAGCTACCAAGCGCTGATCAAACCGATCAGAAGGTAGTGAACATAAACTAATTTTAATTACGTAAAAAATAAAGAGTAACATCTGGGACAGATGGAATAGAAAAGCCCGCCGCCTAGTCGACAGCGGGCCCGGTTTGCCCGAAAGGACGAGCGCTCAGATCACTGCTGCCCGGTAGGGCTCAGCGTGATCTCCACGCGCCGATTCTGCGCGCGACCGCTTTCGGTGGCGTTGCTGGCAACAGGCTGATTTTCGCCGTACCCCACCATGTTCAAGCGGCTTCCGGAGACGCCGGCCTGGGTCAGATAGTTGCCGACGCTGCGCGCGCGGCGCTCGGACAGTCCCTGGTTGTAGCCGGCATCGCCGGTGCTGTCGGTGTGGCCAGCAATGTTGACCCGCGTGTCGGGGTACTGCACCAGCACGTTGGCTACATCGTTGAGCGCACTGGTAGCGGCGGGAGTCAGGTTGCTGGAGTCAAAGGCAAAGGTGACCCCGCTGGGCATATTGAGCATGATGTCATCGCCGCGGCGATCCACATCGATGCCGGTACCCCGCATGCTGCGGCGCAGCTGTTCTTCCTGCTTGTCCATGTAGGCACCGATGCCGCCGCCGGCGGCGGCACCCACTGCCGCGCCGATCAGAGCGCGGTCGCGCCGGCTGGTACTGCCGCTGCCGCTCAGTGCGCCGGCGGCGGCACCCACTGCGGCGCCGATCGCGGCGCCGGTACCCGTCTTGCTACGCTGGGTCTGGCCGGAGTAGGGATCGTTGGTCGCACAGCCGGCGAGCAGTATCGCGGCTGCCAAGGGTGCAATAAAACGGGTGGTCCTGCTCATGCGTAGAGCTCCTTGGTTGGGATACTTCATCCATCGCTGCCCGTCTCACCGATCAGGGCCAGCAACTCGTTGAGGAATAGTAGACCGCGATCCGTCGCACGAAATCCATCCTTGTCATCAGCCAGCAGGCCTTTGTCACGCGCCTCGTCAAGACTCGCTTGCAGCTGCCGGCGGGGACGTCCGGTCGCGCGTTCCCATGCGGACATTGGCACGCCATCAACCAAGCGTAGCGCATTCATCGAAAACTCCAGCGGCAGCTCGCCCTCCTCGAGGCGCCGCTGCCCGGCCACGAAGCCCCGCGGATCGCTGATACGCCGCAGATACGAATCAGGCTGGCGCACCTTCCACCGCCGCTCGATGCACAGGCCTCGCTGACCGGCAGCGCTGACCTTGCCATGCGCCCCCGCGCCAATCCCCAGGTAGTCGCCGAACTGCCAATAGTTGAGATTGTGCCGCGAATGGCGCTGTTCGACAGCATAGGCTGAAATTTCGTAGCGCTTGAAGCCCGCCGCCTCGAGTCGCTCGTGGCCCAGATCCTGAATATCCCACAGCATCTCTTCTTCCGGCAGCCGGGGCGGGTAGGAGTGGAATTCGGTATTCGGCTCAAGCGTCAGCTGATACCAGGACAGGTGTGCCGGCGAGAGGGCGATGGCCTGATTCAGGTCGGCCAGCGCCAGCGCCGGCGTTTGTTCGGGCAGGCCGTGCATCAGGTCGATATTGAGATTGTCGAAGCCGGCTTGCCGGGCTGCATCGATGGCCGCCAGCGCTTCCTTGCCGCCGTGAATCCTGCCCAGAGCCTTGAGCTGGCGGTTGTGGAAGCTCTGCACGCCGAGCGACAGCCGGTTGATCCCCGCCTGGCGATAGCCCTTGAAGCGCCCGTGTTCCAGGGTGCCGGGATTGGCCTCCAGGGTAATTTCGATATCCCGTGCCAAGGGCAGCCGTGCCGCCAGCGCATCCAGCAGGCGCTGGTAGAACGTCGCGCTCATCAGGCTTGGCGTGCCGCCGCCGATGAATATGCTGACCAGTTCGCGTCCTGCGGCGAGCGCCAGTTCAGCGTCCAAGTCGGCCAGCAGCGCACGCAGGTACTCCTCCTCGGGCAGAGCCGCGTTACCGCCGACCCCGTGCGAGTTGAAGTCACAGTAAGGGCACTTGCGCACGCACCAGGGCACATGAACATAGAGCGAAAGAGGTGGCAAAACGCTCTCCGTCGCCTGGCTCAATGAAGGCTGAGTCAGCATCAGGCGACCGCCTCGGCAGACAGCAGCTCAAGCAGCCGCCGGGTCGCCCGTCCGCGATGACTCAGCCGATTTTTCTGCTCGGCGCTGAGCTCGGCAGCCGTCTTGCCAAGCCCGCTGATCTGGAACAGCGGATCATAGCCAAAGCCGCCTTCACCGCTTGGCTGAGTCAGAATCTTTCCCTCCCAGCTGCGCTGCACGATGATCGGGACCGGATCTTCGGGATGGCGCATCAGCACCACGACGCACCAGTATCGCGCACGGCGCCGCTCGAACGGCACCTCGGCGAGCAGCTCGAGCAGGCGCTGGTTGTTGCGCTCATCGCTTCTGGGCTCACCGGCAAGGCGCGCGGAATAGATGCCGGGCTGCCCGTCCAGAGCGTCCACCTCCAGGCCTGAATCGTCGGCAAGCGACGCCAGCCCGCTCACGCGGCAGGCCTCTCTGGCCTTGAGCAGCGCATTTTCAATAAAGGTCAGCCCGGTTTCCTCGACGTCGGGCGCGTCGAACTCGGACTGCATGACCACCTCATAGCCCAGCGGGGCCAGCAGCTCCCTGAATTCCCGCAGCTTCCCAGGGTTGCCGCTCGCCAGCACCAGCTTGGTTGAAAGCATTACCTGAATCCCTGCCGATTGAGTCAATGTTGAATATCCGTGATACCAGTAACCCGCCGCCTAGCGCAAAATATCTTCGGCCTGACCGGGCTATTTTAGCTACTGTTCATGCCCGCGTATGCTTTCAACGCGACAGCATGGGCGTTTCGGCGTACTTGTACCAAAGGTCAAGAATTACAACTATCCTGCTGGTATGCTCACTGCTTCAGCGCAGCCTTGGACACCAACCGATACCTTATGCCCGTCCATCACCGAGGTGACTCAATGGTAAAGAGAAAGGGAGCGATCGTGCTGGTGACAGAGATCACCCCGCAATCCCAGCTGTTCATGGACTATCTACGCGAAGAGCTCGGGATTCCGGTCGAAATGGCAGCGCCCGATGGCGACTGGAGCGCTCCCGACGGCGAGCGTGTGCTGGTTCTCATTGATGTTGATCATGCCGATGACCCCCTCATACAGCAGTGGCAGTGTCGAATAATCGATGCCTCCCAGGCCTCGCTTGCCGCGTTCAATCTTGATGATGAAGACCAGGCCGCTGATATGCTCTCGACCATCCGCCTGCAGGGAATATTCTACCGAAATGATGCGCTACCCATGATCTGCAAGGGGCTCCTCACCCTGCTCGACGGCCACCTGTGGATGTCGCGTTCACTGATGGGACGCATGCTGGAGCTTTTCCGCCTGCAGCAGCAAAATGCCTATCGTCCCGCGGCAGGCTTGACCCAGCGAGAACTGGAGATCATTAGCCTGCTGGGGTCAGGCGCCTCCAACGTGGAGATCGCCAAGCGCCTGACCGTCAGCGAAAATACGGTAAAGTCACATCTTTACAATATCTTCAAGAAGATCGATGTGCATAACCGGGTTCAAGCCGTCAACTGGGCACGCCAGAATCTTGGCGTGCCGCCACAAAGGCCGCAGCCCTGAAGAACAAAAGGTTCAACAGAACCTGATGTTCTCCTGAATCAGGGCGGCCAGGGTTTCCGACACGTTTTCAGCGGTGGTGTCGAGCCTTACGAGATGCAGTCGTTCTTCATCATCGAAGGGTTCGAAGGCAGCCTGCTGAGCTTCGAGCACTGCCAGGCTCTCCTCCTGGGTGGCAGCGTGGCGTGCGGCGCGCTTGGCGATACGCCGCTTGAGCGTTGCCTCGTCGGCCTCGAAGCTGACCAGCAGCACCGGCAGCCCGCGCCTCTCGGCCTGCTGCCACAGCTGGCGGCGTTGATCGCGGGTCAGACAGGTACTGTCCACGCACACCGGAAAGCCGCCATCGAGCAGCCAGCCGCTACACTGCGCCAGGCGCTGATAGGTTCTGGCGGTAGCCTGGGCGCTATACTTGTCCCCAGCGTCACTGCTGCCATCCGGGTGTGAACAACTTGCATGCATGCGGCAGCGCTCGCTGTGGGATTCCAGGCGCACCGCGCCCAGCCTTCTCACTAGAGTACGCGTGAAGCGGCTCTTGCCGCTGCCCGACACGCCGACGCCGATCACCAGCGGAGGAAAGCGAAATTCGGCATGCCGCTCTGCCAGGCTCAGGTAGCGTCGTGCCAGGCCCAGATGCTCGACCAGCCAGGCCGACGGCGGCACATCGCCGGGCGCCTCGACGGCGTCCTGGCACAGCGCCAGCCAGGCGCCCCGCAGGCTGGCCAACACCTGATACAGCGATAGCAGCCGCGCCATGTGGTAGTCACCGCTGTGGCGCAGATAGCCATCCAGGGCATCGCGGGCCAGTTCCTGCCTATCGGCCATTTCCAGACCCACCAGCAGCGAGGCGACGTCTTCGGCGGGGTCTTGCCGCTCGTCAATGCCGAGCTGCCCGGCTGGCCGATCGATGGCCTGCGCCAGCAATACCCGAGTCTCGTCAACCAGCCGCAGGGAGCCATGTTTCCTGGCCCAGCTGTGCGGAAGCGTGCGCTGCAAGCGTGCTTGAAGCTGCGGCGCCAAGCGCTCGGCACTCTCGCGCAGCCAGCCGCCCAGCGCCCTGAGACGCAGCTGATCCTCATCGCCTTTCAGGCGTTCGCCCAAGGCATCGAGACAGGCGGTCAGACGACGATCCTGGGCCTCAGATACCGCCGACGCGTCGGTCTCAGCGACGGCCTGCTGTCGATGCCAGTCGCTCAGCGCAGCGACCAGCGTGTCGAGTGTCACACTATCCGTGCCCTGTGGATCATGCTGTGTCATCCTGATTCTCCTGGCATCACGCGTTCAGAAACCTCAGCCTTGGCGCATGTTGGCAAAGGCAGTCTCGGCCGCATCAAGCGTTGCCTGGATATGCTCCGGAGTATGTGCGCTGGACATGAAGCCGGCTTCGAAGGCCGAGGGCGACAGATAGACGCCCTGATCGAGCATGCCGGAGAAGAACTTGCGGAATGCTTCGCCGTCGCAGGCGGTTGTCTGAGCAAAGTTATCCACACGGCTCTGGCCGGTAAAGAAGAGCCCGAACATGCCCCCGACACTCTGGGTAATCATGTCGATTCCCGCCGCTTCGGCACGCTCCTTAAGCCCCCGACAAAGCGTAGTCACGCGCTGGGCCAGGGCGTCATGAAAGCCCGGCTTTCGCACCTTGCCGAGCAGCGTCACGCCCGCCGCCATGGCCAGCGGATTGCCCGCCAGGGTGCCGGCCTGATAGACCGGCCCCAGCGGGGAGATATTTTCCATGATGTCGCGACGCCCGCCAAACGCACCCACCGGCATGCCGCCGCCGACGATCTTACCCAGGCAGGTCAGGTCGGGAGTGACCCCGAAGTGCGCCTGAGCGCCGCCCAGCGCCACGCGAAAGCCGGTCATCACTTCGTCAAAGATCAGTACGCTGGCGTGCCGATCGCAGGCTTGGCGCAGCGACTCGAGGAAACCCGGCTGGGGAGGAATGCAGTTCATGTTGCCGGCGACCGGCTCGACGATGATGCAGGCAATCTGCTCGCCGATCTCCTCGAAGCACTCCTCCACCGCATCGATATCGTTGTAGGACAAGGTCACGGTGTGCTCGGCCAGTGACGCCGGCACGCCTGGCGAACTGGGTTCACCGTGAGTCAGCGCACCCGAGCCGGCCTTGACCAGCAGCGAGTCGGAATGGCCATGGTAGTTGCCCTCGAACTTGACGATCTTGTCGCGTCCGGTATAGCCGCGCGCCAGGCGAATCGCCGACATGGTGGCCTCGGTGCCCGAGCAGGTCATGCGCACCATTTCGATGGACGGTATGATCTCGCAGATCAGGTCGGCCATGGTGGTTTCGATGGCGGTCGGCGTGCCAAACGACAGTCCCTGTTCGATGCGCTCGCGCACCGCATCGAGCACGTCGGGATCGGCATGGCCGGTAATCATCGGCCCCCAGGAGTTCACGTAATCGATATACCGCTTGCCTTCCACATCGAAGAGATAGGCGCCCTGGGCACGCTCCATAAAGACCGGCGGACGATGCAATCCCTTGAAGGCGCGGACCGGCGAATTCACGCCGCCGGGAATGTGCTGGCAAGCCTGCTCAAAGAGCTGTGCAGATGTGGTCATGTCAACCTCTTCATCCTGTTGAAGGAAAAGCTCACTTCGGCTACAGGCCACGCATGGCGCGGCTTTCGCCTGTGGATACTTTTTGGATAACCCTGTGACAAGCCGTGGGATAGTCGTGGATATCATCCCCCACTCTTACCCCTCGGCTAGCCTTTACAGCTACATTTTCGGCGCGCGGCGCTGCAAAGGCCAGTCCACAGCGCGGATTTGTCATCGCAGCGCTGTGAATGGCGCCTGCGGCAGCTCCCACAGGCGCCGCGGCAGAGACTGATCCTGGCCTGGCTGCCAGCCATGCTTGAGCGCCTGCCAGGTAAACGCCTGGGCCTGCTCGCAGGCGCTGACCAGGCCTTCACCCAGCGCCATTCGCGCGGCCAGCGACGCGGCCAGCGTGCAGCCTGAGCCGTGATAGCTGCCGGGCAGTCTTGGCCACTCCCACTGACGATCGCCATGCGGACGATGCAACGTATGCACGACGCGATCCGACGCCGTTTCCGGCTCGGGATCGTCGGTCCCGGTGACCAGCACCGCCTGGCAGCCCAGGCGAATCAGGCTGACCGCACGCTGGGTATCACCGCAGGCATCGGCGTCGGCCAGCTGCGCCAGCTCGTGTCGATTGGGCGTCAGGATGTCCACGCGGGGCAGCAGCAGATCACGAAAGACGCCCCGCAGCGCAGCGCTGGACAGCTCGGCGCCTCCGCCGGCCCTGAGTACCGGGTCTACCACCACCGGCACGCCGGGGCGCTGTCGAATCACCTCGATGACGGCCATCAGGCTGTCGATATCCGCCAGCAGTCCAACCTTGATCGCTGCCACGGGAAGGTCGTCCAGCGCCGCCGCCATCTCACGAATGCGCGCGCCGCCGACCGGATAGACCGCCTGAACGTTGCGGCAGTTCTGCACCGTCAGCGCGGTAGGAATGGTCATCGCCCAGCCGCCGCAGGCGGCGATGGCTTCGCTGTCGGCCACCAGGCCGGCACCGCCGGTCGGGTCATGTCCGGACAGCACCAGCACCATCGGCAGATTGAGCGATGTTTGGGACGACGGCGTCAACATCAAAACGGCTTCAAGACGGCGAGAAACACGATTACCAGCAGCGCAATCACCGGCAGCTCATTGAAAATTCTAAAGAAACGGTGACTCTTGGTACAGCGACCTGCGGCCAGCTGCTTGAGATAGATCAGGCACACATGATGATACACGACCAGCAATGCCACCAGCATCAGCTTGAGATGCATCCAGCCCTGGGAAAGCCAGCTGGGTGCCAGGTACAGCATGCTGCCGCCGAACAGCAGTACCGCAACCATCGACGGCGTCATGATGCCGCGATACAGCTTGCGCTCCATGACGGTGAAGTAAGCGATGGCCTGCTGCTCTCCCTTGTCCCTGGCCATGGCGTGGTAGACATACAGCCGCGGCAGATAAAACAGCGCGGCAAACCAGGTCACCACAGCCACCAGATGCAGGGCTTTCATCCACAGATACATCCTGTTTCCTTAACCGGGAGAATGATCGCTATAGCGGTAGTAACGCTCGATGGCGTCGCGGGTGATGATACCGGAAATACGCTTCTGTTTCGGGCGACGACTGTGTACCACGTAGAGGGCATCCACCAGATCCTCGTTGAGTCGTTCATAGGCCTCAGACAGCGTGGCTTGAAGATGAATCGGCGACAGATCGAGACGCTTCCCGGGAACTTCCAGCAGGTCCAGCGTGCCATCTTTGCCGATCAGCGCGTCGTCCGCACTGTGCTCCAGCAGCCAGCGGGCCAGGTCCGCCGCCTTCATCGCCAGCGCCGGCTTGTCGTCGCTGGAACGCTCGATGAGGATCCACTCGGGATTGTTCTCCAGCAGAGCGCTGGCCTGCTCGAAGCTCAAGCGCCTTCGGGTTCTTGCCAGATTTCGCTCCATGACTGCCGGGACCGAAATCCGACTCAGCGCCTGCATCAGCGGCTGCTGCAGGGGATGCAGGCCGTGTCGCGTCACGCTGATGAAAAAACCATCGCAGCCGCACAGCTGGCGAGACGTCAAGCAGGCAACCACCACGGCCAGCATGCCCGGCAGCATCATCTGTGGATTATGCGTCAGTTCGAGCAGCGCCATCAGCGCCGCCAGCGGCGCCTGCAACACGGCGGCCATCATTGCCGCCATGCCCATCAGCGCGTACAGCGCCGGATCGGCTGCCAGCGCGGGAAGCAGGAAGGCGCCGAGAATCCCGCACAGAGCTCCGGCGGCACCACCGGCCACCAGGATCGGACCAATGATGCTGACCGGCACCCGGCAGGCCACCGCTCCGGCGGTCAGCACCAGCTTGCCGAGGGCGATGGCCAGCAGTACATCCACCGCTACCCCGCCCTGCAGGGTACGGTGCATGTTGTCGTAGCCCATGCCCTGCACCTCGGGATACCACAGCGCCGTCACGCCGACGGCCGCCCCGACCAGCAGCAGGCGCAGGCCATACGGCAGAATATCCAGCCGCGGCGCACTGCGCGCCAGGCGCACAAAGCCCCCGGCGAGCAGGCCGATCACCAAAGCGCTGGCGGCAACCCAGGGCAGGTTGACAATGGAGCCCAGAACAACGCCATCCTGTTGAAAGGGAGGCGCAAAGCCGAACACCGCCTGGGAGATCAACGAGCCCATGATGGACGCCAGCATCACCGGCATGAAACCCATGATGGTGTACTCCATCATCACCACTTCCATGGCGAAGATGACC
>DATHXP010000016.1:0-3639 GCA_035459605.1 Halomonas sp.
CTGACGACTGGCCATGGCAGATACCGCTGCCACCGCTGCGCAGCGGCAATGAGAGGCCACTGAGCAGGTTTTCGTAGATGCTCTGCATCGCGACTGGCGCCGCCAGGCGCCCCGATATTGCCGTGATGTACAAACCCAACAAGTTGGCCTTCTACGAAAACCCGAACGGTGCCACCAGACCCTGCAGATAGGAATGCTCTCAGCCCCTGGCTGCCGAGACCACCAAGTACACCATCAGGCAGAGATAGGCGATATACATGGCAAGCAGCACCGCGCCCTCCAGGCGGTTGATGCGGCCCGGACGCCCTGGCCGCCAGCCGATCGCGAACGCCGTCATCAGCGCGGTCATGGCCGTCATCACGCCCCAGTCGCGAAACAGCACTTCGGGGCCCACTTCAATGGGAGCAATGACCGCCGCCAGTCCGACCACGCCCAGGGTGTTGAACAGATTCGAGCCCACCACGTTGCCCAGCACCATGTCGTGCTCCCTGCGGCGCAGGGCGCTGATCGATGAGGCAAGCTCGGGCAGGGAGGTGCCAACGGCAACCACCGTCAGGCCGATGACCAGATCGCTGACGCCAAAGCCCTCGGCGATTTTCACCGCGCCCCACACCAGCAGCCGCGAGCTGGCTATCAGCACGGTCAGGCCGATCAAAGTCCAGATCAGCGCCCGGCGCAGGCTCATGGCGTGCTCCACCAGCGCCTCTGCCCCACCGTCCAGGGGGTCTCTTCCGCTCTTGATAGCGATGAGCACGCTGACCGTCATGAACGCCGCCAGCCCCAGCAGCAGCAGAGCGCCTTCGAGCCGGCCGATCATTCCGCCTATCATGAACAGCGCCGACGCCAGCGTCGCCAGGCCAAGCACCGGGAGCTCTCGACGCACCACGCTGGAATTCACCATCAGCGGCGCCACCACCGCAACCAGGCCAAGAATCAGGCCGATATTGGCGATATTCGACCCGTAGGCGTTACCCAGGGCCAGGCCCGGATTACCGTCGCTTGCCGCAATGGCCGAGACCACCAGCTCCGGCGCCGAGGTGCCGAAGCCGATGACCAGCATCCCGATCAGCAGCGGCGGCAAGCCCAGCCGCGCCGAGGTCACGGCGGCACCTTCAACGAAGCGATCGGCGCTCCACACCAGCAGGGCCAGCCCGACCGCTACCGCAGCCAATGCAGCTAACATCACTGTTTCTCCCCGGTCTCTGGATGGATCAAGGTTGCAAATCCTTGACTATGGTAGGGCTTGCGTCAACATGACACACTGCAAAAAAGATTCAGTTCGCCCAAGGATTGCCGTCCCGTGGCAAGATTCCCACACTCTAGAACCTCCCCTGCTCGGCAAGTTTCCCAGGCGGATCACGCGCCGCCCGAGCAGCGCATTTCGCGTCGCCGGCTGCGCGCCTGCCATCAGTGCGACTGGCTGATGGCCTTGCCGCCGCTCGCCTCCGGCGAGCAGGCGCTGTGTCCGCGCTGCGGGCACGTCGAGGTCACCCGCCATCGCTACCCTGCCCAGCGCAGCATGGCGCTGGCGATAGCCGCGCTGCTGCTGCTGGTACTGGCCCTCGGCTTTCCCTTTCTGGCCTTCAGCGCCAGCGGCGTCGGCAATCGCATCGAGCTGCTGCAGGCATCTACGCTGCTGATCGGTTTTCATGAGCCGGCGGTCGCCGTTGCCGTGCTGCTGACCACCATCGTGCTGCCCGCGCTCTATCTGCTGGGGGTGATCTGGCTGCAGGCCGGCCTGCTGGCCGGCCGCACTCTGCCGCTGAGTCGCCACGTCGCCCGCTCGCTGGTGCACCTTTATCCGTGGATGATGGTGGATGTCTTTCTGATCGGCACCCTGGTCAGCCTGGTCAAGATTGCCAGCCTGGCCGACGTCACCCTCGGGCCGTCATTCTGGGCCTTTGGCGCCTTTACGCTGCTGCTGCTGGCCACCACGCAGTCGGTGGATCGCGACTGGCTATGGTTTGCTCTGGCCGGCGAGCCGGCGGCTCCCGAAAGCGCCCGCACCGGTGAAACCGCGGCGCCCCAGGGGCTCGGCGGCTGTCCAACCTGTGGCCTGGTAAACGCGCTGGATGAGCGGGGCCAGGGGCGCTGCCGGCGCTGCGACGAGCCCCTGCACCGGCGTCGCCCGCGCAGCCTGCAGCGCACCTGGGCCCTGCTGGTCGCCGCCGCGGTGCTGTATATTCCCGCCAACGTGTACCCCATCATGACCACCACCAGCCTTGGCAGCAGCACGCCAAACACCATTCTTGGCGGCGTGATGCAGCTGATCGACATGGGCTCCTGGCCCATCGCGCTGGTCATACTGGTGGCCAGCGTCATCGTGCCGCTGGGTAAGCTGGCCGCGCTCATCTGGCTGTGCACGGTGGCGCCGCGCGCCGGACAGCTCAACGCCCTGTCGCGCACGCGCCTGTACCGGCTCACCGAGTTCATCGGCCGCTGGTCGATGGTCGATATCTTCGTGGTTGCCATCCTGGTCGCGCTGATCCGCGCCGGCAATCTGATGTCGGTCACTCCGGGGCCGGCGGCGCTGGCCTTTGGCGCGGTGGTGATCCTTACCATGCTCGCCGCCATGAGCTTCGAGCCGCGCCTGCTATGGGACGATACCAGTGCAGCAGCGCTCGCAGACGACAAGGCACAGCCCGCATGAATGACCAGCCCCAAGAAGCCACGCCCCAGGAGAGCCACCGCGCTCGCACCGCGCGGCAGGCGCCCATCTCGCCGATATGGATCGTCCCTATCGTGGCGCTGCTGATCGGCGCCTGGCTGGGCTATGACAGCCTGGCCAGCCGCGGCCCCTTGATTACCCTGACCACCGACAGCGCCGAAGGCATCGAGGCCGGCCGCACCCTGATCAAGACCCGCAGCGTCGACATCGGCAGCGTCGAAAAGCTGTCCCTGTCGGACGACCTCACCGAGGTGGTCATCAAGGCGCGCATGAAACCCGAGGCCGAGCCGCTGCTGGTCGAGGACAGCACCTTCTGGGTGGTCAAGCCGCGCATCGGCCGCGGCGGCATCAGCGGCCTGAACACGGTGCTTTCCGGCACCTATCTGCAGCTCGAGCCCGGCGAGAGCAAGCGGGAGGCGCGCCGCTTCAGCATCAGCGACCAGCCGCCGGTCGCCCCTCCCGGCGCCAAGGGGCTGCGCATCAACCTGATTAGCCAGGTGGCCAATTCGCTCAGCGTCGGCGACCCGGTGACGTTCCAGGGGCTGACGGTGGGGCGCGTCGAGAAAGCCGACTTCAACGTAGAGTCGCGCGAAATGCACCACCGCGTTTTTATCGAAAGCCCCTATCATCAGCTGGTCACCACCAATACGCGCTTCTGGTCCTCCACGGGCATCGACCTGCGCCTCGGCTCCGAGGGGATTCACTTTCAGCTGGCCTCGCTTGAAACCATCATCGACGGCGGCGTGACCTTCGGGGTGCCCGACGGCATGCCGCCCGGCGAAGCCGCCGAGCAGGACAGCACCTATCAGCTGTTTGCCAATATCGACGAGGCCCAGGAGGGCAATTTCGAGCGCTATCTCGAATACGTGCTGCTGTTCGAAGACAGCGTGCGCGGGCTGTCGCGCGGCGCGCCGGTGGAGTTTCGCGGCGTTCGCATCGGCACCGTGGAAAGCGTGCCCTGGCAGTTTGAT
>DATHXP010000017.1:0-5058 GCA_035459605.1 Halomonas sp.
TAGCGGTACAAGGATGTACCGCCGCCGGTCGAAAGACCGGCGCGAGACAGCGCAGCACCAGCAGATTCACACATCTGCGCCCGTGTTGCGCTGGCAATAATCAAAAAGGTCAGGATGACCTATTTGATTGCCGAATTAATAATATTGCCGCTCCATCTTCCTATGTTGAGCTATCGAAGCTAGCCTGGATTGGCTTGCCGGCCGGTCTGCCGGCGAGTCTTTTTCTTTCTCTATCGCACACGGGAACCCTAACGCCATGCGCCATGATTTTGACACGCCGATCGAGCGTCGCCACCCGGAGAATGAATGGCCCTCGCTCAAGTGGCACCGTTATCCCGACGAGGTGCTGCCGCTGTGGGTCGCCGATATGGACTTTGCCTCGCCGCCCGAGGTGATCGAAGCGCTGCAGGCGCGCGTGGCCCATGGCGTGTTCGGCTACGGCCAGGTGAGCGCCTCGCTGCGCGAAGCCCTGTGCGAGTGGAGCGCGACCCACTACGGCTGGCCGATCGAGCCCGGCTGGCAGCTGTGGCTGCCGGGCGTGGTGCCGGCGCTGCACCTGGCCAGTCTGGCGCTGACCGACCCCGACGACGGGGTGCTGACGGTGACGCCGATCTACCCGCCTTTCCTGCGGGTAGCCGAGCGCACCGGACGCCTGACCCAGCGCGCTGCCCTGCGCGCTCCCAAAGCGCCGGGCGACCGCTGGCGCCTGGATCTTGAGGCGCTGGAGGCGGCGATTACCCCGCGCACCCGGCTGCTGCTGTGGTGCCATCCGCACAATCCTACCGGGCGAGTGTGGAGTCAGGAGGAGCTTGCCGGGCTGGCCGAGCTGGTGCGTCGCCATGAGCTGATCGTGGTGTCCGACGAGCTGCACGCCGACCTGATGCTGGAAGAGGGCGCGTCGCATCGCCCCTGGGCGGCGCTCTTTCCTGACCTGGCCGCGCGCACCGTTACCCTGTGGGCGCCGTCCAAGACCTTCAACGTGGCGGGGCTCACGGCGGCCTGCGCGGTGATCCCCGACGCCGCCCTGCGCCAGCGATTTGCCGATGCGGCCAAGGGCCTGCAGCCCGACGCCAACGTGCTGGGGCTGGTATCCGCCGAGGCGGCCTACCGCCACGGCGAGCCCTGGCGGCAGGAGCTGCTGGCGACCCTGCGCGCCAACCGCGCGCGCCTCGCCGAGCGCATCGCGCGCTGGCCCGGCGTGCGCATGGCCGCGCCTGAATCGACCTACCTGGCCTGGCTCGACCTGCGCGACTCGCCCGCCATGCGCGGCGACGACGCGCCGCAGCGGCAGCTGCTCAAACGCGCCGGGGTGGCGCTGTCTGACGGCGCCGACTTCGGCTGGCCGGGCTTTGTGCGGCTGAACTTCGGCACCACCCCGAGCCAGCTCGAGGAGGCTCTGGCAAGAATGGATCAGGTGCTGGCGTAGCACCTGTCTCAATACAGCAGCGCAAACAGCCTGCGGCGATAGCTGACGGTGAGCGGATGATCCGCGCCCAGCGCATCGAAGACCCGCAAGAGCGTCTTGCGCGCCGCGTCGTCGCCGTAGGCGCGGTCCTGCTTCATCAGCGCCAGCAGGGCTTCAAGGCCGCTTTCATACTGGCCGTCGGCCACCTGGCGCATAGCGCGCTTGAAGCTCGCCTCGCTGTCGTCGCGCTCGCCCAAGGCGGCGACCTCCTCGGCGGAGGGGGCCTCCTTGGCAAACTCGATGCTGGCGCGCACGCCGCGCGCGGGCGCCGCGTCGCGCACCTCCGGCGGCAGGTTGTCGAGCAGCGCCAGCGCATCTTCGGCCTGCTTGGACGCCGCCAGCGTCCGGGCCATCTCCACCTGATAGTCGGTGTGTTCCGGCCACTGGGCCACCAGCTCCTTGTAGATCGCCAGGGCCGCGGCGTAGTCGCCGGCCTCGAAGGCCGCGGCGGCTTCCTCTTCCGGGGTCAGCGAGGCCTCGGCGGGCGGCGGGAAGTACTTGCCCAGCCACTCGCGAATCTGCTTTTCGGGCAGCGCGCCCTGGAACTGGTCGACCAGCCCGCCCTGGCTGATCAGCTTGACGTCCGGCACCGAGCGCACGCCCAGCTGGCCGGCGATTTCGGGGTTCTCGTCGATATTGAGCGTGGCTAGAATAAAGGCTCCGCTATACTCCCTTGCCAGCTTCTCCATCACCGGCATCAGGTTCTTGCACGGTTCGCACCAGGGCGCCCAGCAGTCGAGTACCACCGGCACCTGCATCGACATTTCCAGCAGCTGCTGAATGTTGCCGGCGTTGGCCTCGACGATTGGGTCCTGGCCCGGATCCTGATTCTGATTCTGATCTAGCGCATCCGACGCTGGCGCAGCGCTGTCGCCCGCTTGCGGGTTCGCGTCAGCGATGGGCTCGCCGGTACGGGGGTCAATAATCGCCATGGAAATAAGGCCTTTGATCGCAGTGAGTTTGCCTGGGATATGCGGGTAGCGGCGGGAGAATTCAAGAGCTGACGTTGCCGTTCAAGGTTGCCGAACACCACCGCTATCCGGTCCAATAGCAGGCCGACTCAAGCCAAGAGGACAGGACGTGCCGGATCGTCGCACCCCCGATGTCGCCCTGATGCTGTACACAACCCTGAGCGAGCTGCACTGGTCGCTGTACTTTGACGAGCGGTCCTATCAGCGCGGTATTCGCTACGCGGTGCAGGATCGCGTGGAGGCGAGTCTGGAGGTGCAGCGGCGGGGAGCGCTGATCCTGCTGCGCGGCAAAGTCTCGGGCAGTGCCAAGCGGCCCTATCGCAGCGAGGCGCTGGTGAACCTTGATGCCCCCGACCCGGGTGTGATCACCCGCTGCAGCTGCCCGGTGGGCAGCCAGTGCAAGCATGCGGTGGCGCTGATCCAGACGTTCATGACGCGGATGGAAAACCAGGGCCGCGTGTCGGTTGGCGATACGCCCGCTGGCGTCGATCGGTTGGAGCACGACTGGACCCGATGGCTTGAGCAGCTGGAGCAGCCGCGGCGTCAGGGCGCTTCACTCGAGCGGGTTGAGGCCCACTATCGGCTGGGGCTCTTTCTCGATATCAATCGGCACGGCGAGCTGCCTACGCTCAAGCTGCTGCCGGTATGGCTGCGCCCCTCTCGGCAGAAGACGCGGGGCTCCGGCTGGGTAGCGCCGCAGCCAATCGAAGCCTGGCGCTCTGGTGAACTGGTGCCAGCGCCGGCTGAAGGCTGGTCGCTGGAGCAGGAGTCATGCCTGTCCCAGCTGCTGCACGGCGACAGCGATATGCAGTGGAGCAGGAGTCAGCACCGCGACTGGGCGCTGATGACCCGCGTCTTCCAGGCCCGAGCGCTGTGGGAACTTCTGGCCGGCGACGCGCCGCCGCTGCTGTTCCATCAGAAACAGACCGGGACGCCGCTTGAGGCAGGCCCGGAACTCCAGCTGGACGCCGTCTGGGAGGCCGATGCCCAGGGCGTTCAGCATCTGCGGCCGCGCCTGATGCCCGAGGGCATCAGTTCAGACCGGGTTTTGCTTGCCCGCGTGGGGCGCGAGCTGTGCTACCTCGATCTCGACGTTCGGCGTTTCGGGCGCCTGCGCGGTGAGCCGCAGCACCTGGCGCGTCTGCTCAAGGCGCCGCCGCTGCCGCCGGAGCTGAGCGAGTGGCTGAGCGGCCGGCTGCAGGATCGCCCGGCGCTGGCTGGCCGGCTTCCCGCGCCGGCGGTGGTTGAGGAGCGTGAGCTTGAGGGGGTAGCGCCGCGGCTGCAGGTGGACATGCGGGTCGCCACCGGTCAGCTGACATACGCCCACGGGGTCACGCTACCGATGGAAGTCACGGTCGGCGCCGGCGTGGTGGGTTTCAGCTACGACGGTATTGAAGTATCGCCGGAGGAGGGCGCCGAAGCGCGGGTGCTGCACCGCGGGCAGCGCGTTATCGTCAAGCGCGATCGCGATGCCGAGCTGGCCCTGGTGCACGCTCTGCCGCCGGGCATGGTGACCCTGGAGAGTCTGGAAGAGCTGGACGCGGTGCCCCCGGGCCTGGGCCTGCCGTCCTGGACGCTGCTGCTGCCCAAGGGAGAAAGCCTGCCCCAGTCGCCGGCACAGTGGCCGAGCCGTCTGGCCGGGGCGGACGACTGGTGGCCGATGATCCATCGGCTGCGCGAGGCGGGCTGTCTTGTCACCTTCAGCGAGGACTTCCCGCCGGAGCCGCGGCGCGTTTCGCCCGAAACCTGGCACGGCGAGCTGCAGCCGGCGGGCAACGGCTGGTTCGATCTGGGTCTGGACATCGAAGTGGAGGGCCAGCGCCTCAACCTGCTGCCGATCCTGCGTCAGCTGTTCCGCGACCCCGATTTTCCACTCGAGGCCGCGCCGGACGAGGCGGAGGACGCCGCCTGGGAGCTGGCGCTCGATGAGCAGCGGCGCCTGGTGCTACCGCTGGGGCGGCTGCGCTCGCTGATGGCGCCGATCCTCGACTGGCTGAACGATGCGCCTGACGATGCGGCGCCGGTCAAGCTCCCGGTCACTGCCGCCGAAGGCCTGGCACCGCTGGCCGAACATGAGCGCTGGGCGGGGCGTGAGGATGTGGCGGCGCTGTCGCGGCGACTCAAGGCGCTGCCCACCCGCCTGCCCGCGCCCGAGGGGTTTCACGGCGAGCTGCGCGACTACCAGTCCCGCGGCCTGGCGTGGATGCGCTTTCTGGCCGAGCTGGACACCGGCGGTATCCTGGCCGACGACATGGGGCTCGGCAAGACCATCCAGGTACTGGCGCACCTGCTCGACGAGCGTCGACGCGGCGCTCTGCAGGGCCCCTCGCTGGTGGTGGCGCCCACCAGCCTGGTAGGCAACTGGTGCGCCGAGGCGGCACGCTTCGCGCCAGAGCTCAGCGTGCTGGCGCTGCAGGGCAGCAAGATGCAGCGTCAGCGGCTGATCGAAAGCGAGCTGGGCGAGGCGGACCTGGCGGTCACCACCTACCCGCTGCTGATCCGCGACCTGGAGCCGCTGCGCGAGATTCCGTTCGGGCTGCTGGTGCTCGACGAGGCCCAGGCGATCAAGAATGCCGCCAGCCAGACGGCGCACGCGGTGCGCGGCCTGCAGGCCCAGCGCGC
>DATHXP010000018.1:0-16055 GCA_035459605.1 Halomonas sp.
TCATGGCTGGTGAAGCGCCAGCTCGATACGTAGCGCGAGCCGTCGGCCAGCAGGCCGCTCTCGACGCGCTCCACCACCCACTGGCGCTCGACCGCGCAGGCCCGCGCCAGCTCTTCCAGCGTCAAGGCGGATTCGTCGACCAGCTCACCGCTGGCAACATCTGTGTCTTTCATGGTTTACCCTCCCATCCGCCGACGCGGGTCGAAGGCGAGCTCCCGCGCCATGGTCTCATACAGCTCCCGCGCCCTGTCGGTGTCGGCGGCGGGCAGCACCACCTCCAGCTCCACGTACAGGTCGCCCGCTTCCGAGCCCGGGATGCCGCGCCCCTTGAGGCGCAGCCGGCGTCCGCTCTGCGAGCTGGCCGGCACCTTGAGCTTCACCGCGCCCGACGGAGTCGGCACCTCGATGGTGGCGCCCAGGGCGGCCTCCCAGGGCGTCACCGGCACGCTGGCATAGACGTCTCGCCCCTCGACCCGGTAGCGCGCATCGGCGCTGAAATGAACCTCCAGGTAAAGATCGCCCGGCGGACCGCCGCCAAGGCCAGGGCTGCCCTGGCCCGTCAGGCGGATGTGCTGGCCCTCTCTCACCCCTTTGGGAATTTTCACGCTGAGACTGCGCTCGCGGGTCACCACGCGGCCCTGGGCATCGACCTGGGGCACCTGCAGGGTAAGGGTACGCGTCGCCCCGTGATAGGCGTCCGCCAGGTCGATCGAGATCTTGGCGTGGCGATCCTCGCCGCGCATCTGGTAGCCGTGAAAGTCCTGACGCCCACGAGCGCCGCGCGCCGCATGGCCGAACAGGCTGGCGAAGAAGTCGCTGAACTCGTCCGCCTCGGCGCCCCCGAAGCCGGATCCGCTGAACTCGAAGCCCGCGTCCCAGTCGGGCGGCGGCTGGAAGTCCTGGCCGGAGTGATACTGCTGGCCGAGCTGATCATAGGCGGCACGCTTTTCCGGGTCGCCCAGCACCTCGTTGGCCTCGTTGACCTCGCGCATGCGCTCCTGGGCGTTGGGCTCCTTGCTGACGTCCGGATGGTACTTGCGCGCCAGCCGGCGATAGGCCTTCTTGATATCGTCGGCCGTCGCCGTCTTGTCTACGCCAAGCGTCTGATAGTAGTCCTTGAATTCCACGCGACAGCACTCCAATAGAATGTATCGGATGGCTATAGATTAGCATTCAGCCCTGCTGAAAGGGATAGACGCTGCCGACGGCCAGTATCCGGGTCAGCTCGTCCAGCGCCGTCAGCGCCTCCTCCGCCAGCCGCGGGTCGGCCAGGTCCGGCGTGGCCAGCCGGTCGCGGTAGTGGCGCTTGACCCACTCAACCAGCTCGCCGTGCAGGTCGTCGTCGAGCAGCACCCTGCCCGACAGCGCGGCCCGCTCGGCCTCGCTCATCACCACCCGCAGCCGCAGACAGGCCGGGCCGCCGCCATTGCGCATGCTCTGCTTGACGTCCTTGACCACCACCTCGGCGATGGGATTGCGGCCGGCCAGCAGGTGGTCCTGAAGGCAGCGCCACACCGCCTCGCGCTCCCGGCACTCGGCGGGCACCACCAGCGTCATGCTTCCATCGGGGTTGCTGAGCAGCTGGGAGTTGAACAGATAGGACGCTACGGCGTCTTCCAGGCTCACCGCCGCCAGCGGCACCCGCAGCGCAATCAGCGGCGTGCTCATCCTGTGGCGCAGCGCATCCAGAGCGGCCTGCTCATCGCGAAACGCCAGCTCGTGGTAGAGCAGCAGCGGGCCGTTGCCCACCGCGATCACGTCGTTGTGAAACACGCCGGCGTCGATGGCCTCGGGATGCTGCTGGGCAAACACCGTCTGGGCATCATTCAGGCCGTGCTGGCGCGCGATGGCCTGGCTCGCCTCCAGGGTCTGGCGCGCCGGATAGCGCCTGGGCGCCACGCCGTCGCCGCCGAAGGCCTGGCGTCCGTAGACATACAGGTGCACGCCGGCCTCGCCGTGGGAGGCAGCAAGCCGGGTGTGGTTGGCCGCGCCTTCGTCGGAGAACGCCGGGGTGGCCGGCAGCGCCGGGTGATGGGCGAAGTGCGCGGGATCGGAGAAGATCGCCGCCAGCACGCGCCCGGTGGTCGCGGGCTCCAGATAGCGGTGAAAGCTCGACTGCAGGTTGGCCGGCGTGAAGTGCACCCGACCGTCCGGCGCGTCGCTGCTCGGCGTCACGGTGGCGGCATTGGCGGTCCACATGCTGGAGGCCGAGCACACCGCGCGCAGCAGCTGGGGCGCTTCGCTGGCCGCCTGGCTGAGCAGCTCAGCGTCGCTGCCGGCAAAGCCCAGCGCGCGCAGCGCGCCCAGGTCGGGGCGCTGCTGGGGCGGCAGCACGCCCTGGGCGTAACCGGCGTCCATCAGCGACTTCATCTTGGCCAGCCCCTGCAGCGCCGCCTCGCGCGGGTTGGCCACCAGCCCCTCGTGGGTCATCGAGGCGACGTTGCCGTGGGCCAGACCCGAGTAGTTGTGCGTGGGGCCAACCAGGCCGTCGAAGTTGACCTCGCGCACGTCGGAAAATTGACGCCTAGGCTCGCTCATAGGCTCACCCCGGGCGGCAGCTGCTCCGGCAGGCGCAGCGTCTCGCTCTCCACCGAGGCCACCGGATAGGCGCAGTAGTCCGCGGCGTAGTAGGCGCTGGGCCGGTGGTTGCCGCTGTCGCCGACGCCGCCAAAAGGCGCATCGCCCGAGGCGCCGGTGGTCTGGCGGTTCCAGTTGACAATGCCGGCACGGATGCGCAGCAGGAAGTCGTCCCAGTCGGCCCGCTCGCCGCCGATCAGCCCCGCTGACAGCCCGTAGCGGGTGTCGTTGGCCAGCGCAATGGCCTCGTCCCAGTTGGCGTAGCGGTGCACCTTGAGCAGCGGGCCGAAGTGCTCCTCGTCGGGCACGTTCAGGCCGGTGACGTCGATCAGCGCCGGGCTGAGCAGGCTGGTGCCCTCCTTGAGGCGGCGCATGCGCGCCAGCACGCTGCCGCCCATGGCCTCGAGCTCGTCCTGGGCCGCCAGCAGCGCGTCGGCGGCATCGACGCTGACCAGCCCGCCGTAAAATGCCGGCTCTTCGCTGAACTGGCCCGCCACCTTTAGCCTCGAGATGGTGTCCGCCAGCGCCGCCAGCAGGCGATCGCCCACCGGCCCCTGGGGCACGATTAGACGCCGCGCGCAGGTGCAGCGCTGGCCGCCGGACAGATAGGCCGACTGCAGGATGGTCAGCACCGCGGCGTCCTGGTCGGGCACGTCCTTGACCACCAGCGGGTTGTTGCCGCCAAGCTCGAGCGCCAGTATTTTGTCCGGCTGGCCGGCAAACTGGCGATGCAGCAGCCCGCCCACCCTGGCGCTGCCGGTGAACAGCAGGCCGTCGATGCCGGGATGCGCCGACAGCGCCTGGCCTACCGGCGCGGCGCCCTGCACCAGGTTGATCACGCCTTCGGGAAGCCCGGCCTCGAGCCAGCACTGCAGGGTCAGATCGGCGCTCAGCGGCGCCTGCTCGCTGGGTTTGAAGACGATGGTATTGCCCGCCAGCAGCGCCGGCACGATGTGGCCGTTGGGCAGGTGGCCGGGAAAGTTGTAGGGGCCAAACACCGCCAGCACCCCGTGGGGCCGATGGCGCAGCACCGCCCGGGCGTCGCCCAGTTCGCGCTCACGCTCGCCGGTGCGCTCCTGATAGGCGCGAATCGACAGCGCCACCTTGCCGATCATGGCGCCCACCACGGTGCGCGCCTCCCACAGCGGCTTGCCGGTCTCGCCGGCGATCGCCGTGGCCAGCGCCTCGCGATGCTTCTCGAGCACGCCGCGAAAGCGCTCGACCAGCGCCTGGCGCTCGACAAAGCCGCGGCGCGCCCAGCCGGCGAAGGCGTCGCGCGCGGCCTGAACCGCACCGTCAACCTGGGCGTCGCTGGCGGCATTTCCCTGCCACAGCGTCGCGCCCGAGACCGGGTCATGCTTGGTAAAGGCTTCGGCGTCGCCGCTGTGCCAGTGGCCGCCGATCAGCAGCTGTTGGGTCGCCTTCATCACGCTACCTCCTGAGTGTCCAGAATGCGCAGGGTGTCTCCCGAGGCGACTTCAAGGCGCGCCGCCTCGTCCTCGCTCAGGATCACCACGTCGTGGTCGTCATCAGCGTCGCCCGGCCCGCGGCCTATCCAGGCGGCGCGAAAGCTCGCCATCTCGGTGGTTGCCGCCAGCCAGCGCGTCGGCGTTTCCACCGCCAAGGCGCCGCTCTTGATCTCGGCCCGACAACGGCGTGACAGGCGCACCCCGCGCACGTCGTCGATATAGGCCTCCACCGTGGGGCCGCCGTCGAAGATGTCGATATAGCCCTCCCAGCGCAGGCTCTGCCTCTTGAGCATGGCCAGCGCCGGGCGCGTCTGCTCGTGCACCTGGCCGATACAGGCGCGCGCCTCCGCGGACAGAAAAGGCGTGTAGATCGGAAACTTGGGCATCAGCTCGCCGATGAAGCTCTTCTGGCCGAGGCCGGTGAGGCGGTCGGCCTCCTCGAAGTCCAGCGGAAAGAAGTGGCTGCCCAGGCACTCCCAGAACGGGCTCTTGCCGTCGCTGTTGAACACGCCGCGCATCTCGGCCAGCACCTTTTTTGGAAAGCGCTGGCGAAACTCAGCCATGAACAGCCAGCGCATGATCGACAGCAGGGCGCCGTTGCGCTGGCGGCGGTTTTCAGAGCCGCGGTAGTCCGGGCGCAGGAACAGCGACGCCACCTCGGCATCGCCGGTGTGGTCGGAGCTTAAAAACAGCGTATCGATGGTGCGATGCAGGTCGAGCTGCACCGAGGAGTGCGCCAGGGTGCCGAGCCGGTAGTGATAAAACGGCACGTTGCGCCCCACCTGGCTCTCGATGGCGCAGCAGCCCGCCAGCCGGCCGCTCTCCTCGTCTTCCAGCACGAAGAAGTACAGGCACTCCTCGGCCGGCGTGGTGCCGTCGAAGGCCTTGACCGTCGTCTCGATCTTGCGCGCCAGAAATTCGCGCTTGTCGGGCAGCGAGGTGAAGCCCACGCCGGTTTCCCGGGCCAGCGCCTGAAGCTCATCCAGGTCGGACAGAGCAATCGGTCGAATGCGCATCACAGCTCTCCCTCGTCATAGCCGGCGTCGTGGCCATCGCCGGGCAGCGCCAGCGGCGCCGCCAGTACCGCCCGGCCCTCCTCGACGTCAAGCACCGCGGCGTGCTCCGGCGACAGCATCAGCTGGCCGGTGGGCGACAGCGCATAGCGCGTCACCAGGCAGCGAAATCCCTCGAGCCGCTGGCTTGCCACCATGGCGGGCTCGGCGTCGGGCAGCGATTGGGCCGGGCGAATACGCACCGGATGCCAGGCCGCGCGGCGAACGCTCTGCAGCCGGCTGCGCTCGCCCTTGATCACCGGGCCGGCATCGAAGATGTCCACGTGGCGCGAGCGCAGAAAGCCCTCGGCCAGCATCTCGTCCATGGCCGGCTCGTGACTGGGGTGCTCGCGGCCGATGGCGGCCCTGGCCTGGGGCGAAAGCAGCGCCAGATAGAGCGGAAACTGCGGCATCACCTCGGCGATAAAGCTCTTCGAGCGCACCCCGGCAATATGGTTGATCTCCTGGTAGTCGCGCACGAAGAAGTGGCGGCCGACGCTGTTCCAGAACGGCGATTCACCCTTCTCGTCCAGATAGCCCGGCAGCGCCAGCGCCAGCATCTCGGCAAAGCGTTCGGGATACTGGGCGATGAACATCAGCCGCGCCCGGCGCAGCAGGCTTTCGCCGCTGGTGCCGCGATAGCGCGGATCAAGCCAGTAGGCGCACAGCAGGCTGGTATCGGACACCTCGTAGGAGAGCGCCAGCGTCTGCACCTCGCGGCGCACGTCGAGCTGCTGCGAGGCGTGAATCAGGGTTTCCTGACGGTAGGTGTAGTAGGCCTCCCGGGCGCCAGCCTGGGCGCGAATGGTGGCGGTTCCCACCACCAGATCGCGCTCCAGATCCTCGAGCACAAAGGTGTAGTGCTCGTCGCCGGGAAAATCCACCTCGCTCTTGAAGGCGTGCTGGGAGCGCGCGATACGCTCCTCGAGACGATCCCGGTGGGCCGGCAGATTGGTCAGACGCGGCGTGGCGCTGCCGGCCAGCCGCTCCAGCGCCGGCAGGTCCGCGGGTCGAGCCGGGCGTACCACCAGCATGGCGCTACCTCCAACGGTGACTTCGGTTTCCGTGGGATGCGGGGCGCTGCTCACTTGGCGCTCTGCCTGGCGGCCACCAGGCGCTCGACGGCCCGCTCCAGCCGCGCCATGCCCTCGGCGATATCCGCTTCGGGAATCACCAGCGACGGCGCCAATCGCAGCACGTTGGGGCCGGCCACCAGCGCCATCACCCCCTCCTCGATGGCCAGCGGCAGGATCTCCTTGGCGCAGTCCTGATAGTCGGCGCTCATCTCGGCCCCTATCAGCAGCCCCATGCCGCGAATCTCCTTGAACACGCCGTGCTTGCGGTTGATGGTTTCCAGATGCTCGCGGAACAGGTCGTGACGCCGCGCCACGCCCTCCAGCACATCGGGGGTATCGATATGCTCGACCGCCGCCAGGGCCACGGCGCTGGCCAGGGCGTTACCGCCGTAGGTGGAGCCGTGGGTACCGACGCCCATGGCCGGCGCGATGCGGTCGGTGGTCAGCATGGCGCCCACGGGAAAGCCGCCGCCCAGCGACTTGGCGGTGGTCAGGATGTCGGGGGTCACGCCGTACTGCATATAGGCGTAGAGCGACCCGGTGCGGCCTACGCCGGTCTGCACCTCGTCGTAGATCAGCAGCGCATCGTTGGCGTCGCACAGCTCGCGCAGGCCCTCGAGAAACGCCGGCTCCGCCGGAATCAGGCCGCCCTCGCCCTGCATCGGTTCGACCATGACCGCGCAGGCGTTGGCGTCCATCAGCTCGCGCACACTGTCGAGGTTGTTGAACTCGGCGTGCACGATGCCGCCCGGCACCGGGCCAAAGCCCTGGGAGTACTTGGGCTGACCGCCGACGCTGACGGTGAAGAAGGTGCGCCCATGGAAGGACTGGCGAAAGGAGATGATGCGGTCCTTATGCTCGCCGTGGTGATCGTGCGCCCAGCGCCGCGCCAGCTTGAGCGCCGCCTCGTTGGCCTCGCCGCCGGAGTTACACAGGTAGACCTTGTCGGCAAAGGTGCGCTCCACCAAGGTGCGCGCCAGCTTCAGCGCCGGCTCGTTGGTATAGACGTTGGAGAGATGCCACAGCCTGTCGGCCTGGGTCTTGAGCGCGCTTACCAGGACCGGATGACAGTGGCCCAGCGCGTTGACCGCGATACCGCCGGCGAAGTCGATGTACTCTTTATCCTGCTGATCCCACAGGCGGCTGCCTTCACCGCGCACAGGAATCACCTGCTGGGGCGAATAGTTGGGCACCATGTAGTGATCGAAATCGCTGCGCGCTGGGGTGTGGGTCATGACGGGCTCCGTTGGTGTAGATAAGCTGTCTTGTGCAGAGGCTCCATCGAGTATAGGGAGCGCGCGTCGCCGAGTCTTTCAGCAATGGGACGACAAGTTGTGAAAAGTGGGACGCCTTGGCGTATGCAACAGTAAGCCAGGTCCAAACAGCACCGGAACAAAGAAGAGAGCCGCAGCATGTTCAACACCACCGCCTGGAACCGCGTGCGCTATGGGCTCTACGCCCCGATCTACGACGCCGTGGCCGACCGCATCTTCCGCCGGCCGCGCCAAACATCGCTGGCCCAGGTCGAGTGGCAGCCCGGCATGCGCGTGCTGTTGGTGGGCGCCGGCACCGGTCTGGATCTGCCCTGGCTGCCAGACGATATCGAGCTTTGCGCCACCGACCTCTCTTCAGCCATGGTGCGACGCCTTCGCCGGCGCGCCGATGTGCTGGGCCGGGAGGTGCAGGTTGCAGAAATGGACGCCGAGCGGCTCGCCTACCCGGATGGCCACTTCGACGCGGTGATCATGCACCTGGTGCTGGCGGTGATGCCCGACCCGGCGCGCGGCCTCGGCGAGGCTCGCCGGGTGCTGAAAAGCGGCGGGCAGCTGTGCGTGCTGGACAAGTTTCAGTCGGACGCGCGCCCCGCCGGTCCGGCGCGCCGCCTCATGAACGTCTTCGCCTCGGCCATCGCCACCGATATCACGCGCCAGGCGCGCCCGCTGCTGGAAGACGCTGGCTTCGCGATCGAACGCGACACGCCGGTGCTGATGGGCTCGCTGATTCGCGCGCTGCTGGCGCGCAAGCCGGCCCGGTGAGTCACGAGCGCCCGCGAGGTGAACCGCGCGGTGAACGCCGTGCCGGCCTGGCGCGCCTGGCCTTGCGCCTGGGCGAAGCGTCTTCGGTCTTGCGCGAATCGCCGAGCATGCTTTCCAGCGTGGCCATCTCCGCACCGCTCAGCTCGCGCCACTGGCCCGGCGCCAGCCGGCCCAGACGGATATTCATCAGCCGCACCCGCCTGAGGTAGGTGACCTCATGGCCCAGATACTCAGCCATGCGCCGAATCTGGCGATTGAGCCCCTGGGTCAGCACGATGGTGAAGCCGTTGGTGCCGGTCTGGCGCACCGCGCAGCGCTTGGTCACGGTGCCGAGAATCGGGATGCCCGCACCCATGCGCTCGATGAATTCCCGATTGATCGGACGCTTCACGCGCACCTGGTACTCCTTCTCGTGGGCGTTGCCGGCGCGCAGGATCTTGTTGACGATATCGCCGTCGTTGGTCAGCAGGATCAGGCCCTGGGAGGGCTTGTCGAGCCGCCCGATGGGAAAGATGCGCTGGGGGTAGCTGACCGCATCGACGATGTTGGTGGGGTCGGCAGGGTCGGTGGTGCAGGTAACCCCGACCGGCTTGTTGTAGACAAGATAGACCGGCCGGGGCCTGGCACGCAGCGGCTTGCCGCGCACCGTGACCCGGTCGGCGTCCGTCACGCGCATGCCCACCTCGGCGCGGCGGCCGTTGACCTTGACCGCTCCCTGCTCGATCAGCCGGTCGGCCTCGCGGCGCGACACGATGCCGGTCTCGCTGATGAACTTGTTGAGGCGGGTATCGCCGCTGTCGAGTGCCATGAAAAACCGTGCAGTAAAAGTAAGACAGAGCAACCTGTGCTGCAGGCCGCACAAACAAATGCCGCTCAATGGTAGCGCTCTCGGCTGCCTTAGCCCAGCAATCTAGCCCAGCGGCCTAGCCCAGCAACCTAGTCGGATCGGCGCTTGACCAGCGTCAGCCAGACGCCGCCGATCACCACGCCGCTGCCGATCACCTCCGCCAGCAGAATCGGATCGCCCAGCAGCCACCAGGCACCTACCAGCGTATAGACCGGCAGCAGATTGAGATAGATGGCGGTGCGCGTCGGCCCCAGCTCGGCCAGCGCGCTGTTGTAGAGCAAAAGCGCAATCACCGAGGGGAAGATCCCCAGGTAGGCAAGCCCCGCCAGCTGGGCTCCGCTGAGCGCCGGCACCACCCGCCAGGCGCCTTCCAGCAGGGCGATGGGAATCAGCGCCAGATTGGCGATGACCAGCATCACCAGCAGCGCACCGTAGCGGGGAAAACGCGCCATGTGCTCCTTGACCAGCAGCGAATAGCCCACCCATACCAGCACCGCCAGCAGCATGATCAGATCGCCCGGATTCATCCCGCCGGGCATCTTGACGCTGCCCTGCCCGGCGGTCACCACTACCACCGCACCCACAAAGGAAGCCACCACCCCGGCCCACTGGCGCGGCAGAAAGCGTTCGCCCAGCAGCAAGGCGCTAAGCAGCAGCGTCACCACCGGGATCAGGCTCTCGAGGATGGCCACGTTGGTCGGCGAGGTGAATTTCAGGGAGGCATAGATCAGCGCGTTGAAGAAGGTCACCCCGGACAGCGCCAGCCCCAGCAGAGGCCGCCAGTGGCGCACAAACACCGGCCAGCTGCGCCGCGCCTGGGTCCAGCCCAGCGGCAGCATCACCAGCAGCGCGATAAACACCCGGCCCAGCGAAATGGTAAAGGGCGGTAGGTCCACCAGCGCCTTGCCGACCAGGATATTGCCGCTAAAGATCGCCACCACCACAAGCAGCAGCAGATGAGGCCTCAGGGCTCGCATGGCCAAGTCTCCATCGGGTCAGAACACGATCGCGCAGCCTGTCAAAGCCGCTCTTCTCGGGGCGTCATGCCAAAGTGATTGCGATAGGCGGTCGAAAAGTGGGCCGCCGAGGAAAACCCGGTACGCAGGGCGATCTCTCCCGCGCTGCGGTCGCTTTCGCGCAGCAGCCGCCGCGCCGCCTGCAGGCGCAGATTGAGATAGTAGCGGCTAGGTACCGCCTGCAGATATTTCTTGAACAGCCGCTCCAGCTGGCGCCGCGAGATGCCGAGGTGTTCAGACAGCTCATGGGTTGTCAGCGGCTCCTCGATGTTGGCCTCCATGATCGCCAGGGCGTCGACCAGACTCTCCGGCGCGTGCCTGAGCCGGGTGCGCAGGGGCACTTCCTGCGGCTCATCGCCCATGCGGATGCGCTCCAGCACGAAATACTCAGAGATGCGCTGCGCCAGCTCAGCGCCGTGCTGGCTGCCGATCAGGGTCATCATCATGTCCATGGCGGCGGTGCCGCCGCCGCAGGTCAGCCGGTCGCGATCGATCTCGAACAGCTGGCGGGAGAGGCGAATGCCCGGATACTCCTCGGCAAAGGCCGCGAAGCGCGGCCAGGGCAGCGTGACCCGATAGCCTTCCAGCACGCCGGCCCGGGCCAGCACCTCGGTGCCGCCGCCAATGCCTCCCAGCACGACCCGGGCGGCACCCAGGCGGCGCAGCCAGTCGAGCAGCGCCTCCGGCACGCTGCTCGGCAGCGGCAGCGTGGCGCACACCAGCAGCATGTCCAGCGGCGCTATCGGCTCCCCGGCGATCGATTGAGACACCAGCTTCTGTCCCGAAGCGCTGACCACCGGGCGCTCATCCAAGGCAAAGGTCGAGAGCCGGTACAGCGTCTGGCCAGACAGCCGGTTGGCAACCTGCATGGGCTCGGTAGCGCAGGCCTGAGCCAGCAGCGAGAAACCCGGCAGCACCACGACACCGACGTGCCGGGTCACGCTCGACGGTCTGGGAGTGTGTGCAGAGTTGGGCATGTGCGGTGACGCCTTGGGCCAGGGCAAAACGCTATCTTACCCAAGCCTCTGATAAACCACAGCCGCCAGGACGGCAGGCCTTCGCACACGCCCCGCAAGAGAAGGCCGCCGAGCCGTGGGGCTCGGCGATCGCGATGAGTGGGTGGCGGGCAGAGGGTCTCAGGGAGGGCCGCCGCCGAATATCACCACCGCCGCCACCAGCGCAATGACCGCGACAATGGTGATCGGCAGCAAAAGCGGCAGGCCACTGGCCGGCGCCCTGGCCTCCGGCTGATCCTCATCGGGCTCGGGATTGTCAAAATCCTCGGGCTCGTTGATCTCCTTGAGTCGCTGCAGCTCTTCCTCCGGCGTCTTGCTTTCGCGGGTGTCCATGCACACCTCCTGACATGTCCTGGCATGATATCGAGGATCACAGGCCGCCGGCGAGCCGGAAGCCCTATAGTTCTACGACATCGAACTCCGCCACCGGATTCACCTCGGTCTCGTAGTCGACATCGTCGCGCTCGAAGCCGAACAGCTTCAAGAACTCGTGTTTGTAGCCAGCATAGTCGGTAATCTCGAACAGGTTTTCCGTCGTCACCCGGGGCCACAGGTCCCGGCAGGCCTGCTGAACGTCGTCGCGTAGCTCCCAGTCGTCCAGGCGCAAGCGGCCCTGGTCGTCGGTCGCCATGGCGCCCTGATCTGGCGCGTACAGCCGCTCGCCGAACAGGCGGTTGAGCTGATCGATGGTGCCTTCGTGCAGCCCCTTTTCTTTCATCACCTTATAGACCATGGCGATATACAGCGGCATCACCGGAATGGCGGCGCTGGCCTGGGTCACCACCGACTTGAGCACCGCCACGTTGGCGCCGCCGCCGCTGGCCGAAAGACGCCGATCGATCTCGCCGGCGGCGCGGTCCAGATCCTCCTTGGCCTTGCCCAACGCACCGTGCCAGTAGATGGGCCAGGTGATCTCGGTGCCGATATAGCTGAAGGCCACGCTGCGCGCGCCCGGGGCCAGCACGCCGGCGCGATCCAGGGCGTCGATCCACAGCTCCCAGTCCTCGCCGCCCATCACCGCGCGGGTATCCTCGATCTCCTGCTCGGTGGCCGGCTCCACCTCGGCTTCGATGATGGCGTCCCTGTTGGTGTCGATGGCGGTGGCGCGGTAGGTCTCGCCGATCGGCTTGAGGCTGGAGCGCTTGAGCTCGCCCGAGTCGGGCAGCTTGCGCACCGGCGAGGCCAGCGAGTAGACCACCAGGTCCACCTGCCCCAGGTCCTGCTTGATCAGCTCGATGGCCTTGTCGCGCGCGGCGTGGGAAAAGGCGTCGCCGTTGATCGACCTGCTGTACAGCCCCTCGGCCTTGGCGAACTTGTCGAACGCCGCGCTGTTGTACCAGCCGGCGGTACCGGGGCGCTTTTCGGTGCCGGGCTTTTCGAAGAACACGCCCAGCGTATCGGCACCGTAGCCAAAGGCGGCGGTGATGCGCGCGGCCAGGCCGTAGCCGCTGGAGGCGCCGATCACCAGCACCTTCCTGGGGCCGCGCGAGGTATCCAGCTTGCGGGCGCGGGTGGCTTCGATCTGCTCGAGCACGTTCTTCTCGCAGCCGACGGGGTGGGTAGTGGTGCAGATGAAACCGCGTACCTTGGGCTTGATAATCACGACAGACCTCTTCTTTTCACTGCGGACTGAGCACCCGGCGCTGCCGGGTGACTCGACGATGGCAACATTCTAGCGATACTGGCCCGGGCTGTCCGCCCTTGAGAGATAACGCCGCCTGGTGCAGGATGCTTGGCATATGGCAGGAGGAAAGACCATGAACGCTCAGGCTCTCGTCGACCAGCGCGGCGACCTGTGGCTGGCGCTGGCCCCGCTGTGGCTGGACCGCGAGCCGCGCGAAACCGACTATATCCGGATGATCGAGGTAATTCAGCGTCACGACGTCACGCTCAGGGAGCTGGAGTGGATCTTTCGCCTGGAGCTGGCCCCGGTGATGTCGCGCCGGCAGCTGTCGCTGGTCGGCGAATGGAAAGGTCTCGATGACTATCAGCTGATGCGCCAGCTGGTGGCGCACAACCTGCGGCTGCGAGGGTGGCGGCGCGGCTGGTGGACGCTGTTCTCGGGCCTCACCACCATGATGGCCCGGCAGCGCTGGATCGAGCTGATGGAGCGCCTGATGATCAGGCGCGGGGATGATGTCGCCCCCTAAATGCTGCACTCAGCGCTCGTCCAGCGCCTGTTCCAATGCCTCCACCAGCTCCTCGATGCCGTCGCGCGGCGCAAAGCGGCGAACCACCTGTCCGTCACGCCCCACCAGAAACTTGGTGAAATTCCACTTGATCATTCGGGTGCCGAGCAGCCCCGGCGCCTTGCGCTTGAGCTCGACAAACAGCGGATCGGCCCTGCGGCCATTGACCTTGACCTTGGCCATGACCGGAAAGGTCACGCCATAC
The DNA here is from genome assembly GCA_035459605.1 of Halomonas sp. Classification (GTDB taxonomy): domain Bacteria; phylum Pseudomonadota; class Gammaproteobacteria; order Pseudomonadales; family Halomonadaceae; genus Halomonas. The sequence continues at coordinate 13,484 of DATHXP010000018.1, forward strand.
TGGTGGGCGCTGAAGGTGCAGAACTCCTCGGCCGACTCCGGCGTCTGGCCGGCGAACTGGTTGCAGGGAAACGCCAGCACCATGAAGCCGCGGTCGCGATAGCGACGAAACAGGGTTTCCAGCTCGCGCAGCTGGGGCGTGAAGCCGCAGCGGCTGGCCGCATTGATGATCAGCAGCACCTGGCCGCGTAGGGCACCCAGATTGAAGGGCTCGTCTTGGGCAGTGCGACACTCAAAATCGTGAATATTCATCATGGCATCGACTTGCAGCGGATATCGTTACGATGACACGCCAGGCCCACCTGCGCCAGTGAATATAAGCGCTGGCAAGGCACGAACAAAACGCTTTGCGACACTCTGTCACTTGTCAGCCTGGCCGCTCACACTACTGTGTAGACTCACCTCTTCATTTCCAACATAACAAGGACTTGCCATGCGCGTTCGCCATCTTGCCCGTGCTCTGCTGTGCTCGACGCTGCTGTCCCCCCTGGCCCTGGCCGAGCCTGCAACACCCGTCGGACTACAGATCGACAATGCCTTTGCTCGCCCCACGCCGCCGGGGGCCACCAGCGCCGGCGCCTATGCCGACATTCGCGCGACGGGTGAAACAGTGACGCTGACCGGCGCCCACTCGCCGGCAAGCGACGCGGTGGAGCTGCACGTCATGCGCATGGAGGGGGATACCATGCTAATGCGTCCGGTAAAGAGCATCGACATCAGCGCAGACTCGCCCCTGACGATGCGCCCCGGCGGCGGCTATCATCTGATGCTGATCGACCTTGACAGCCCCTTGGTAGAAGGCCGGTCCTTTCCCATCACGCTGGAGTTCGATGGGCGGGACGACGTTGAGGTGGAGTTCGACGTAGAGCCCATGGACGGCATGTCCGGCGCCATGGATCACGCCGAGCACTGAGCGCGGCACTCAAGCACCTGAGCCCACCGCTCAGCGCGTGGCCGCCCACAGGATGCGGGCGGCGATCAGCAGCAGCATCACGCCCGTGGCGCGGTTGATCCAGTGGGCGTGTGCCTGCAGCCAGGGAAGCAGGCGGGAGTGCGAGAGGCCAATCGCCACCAGGGTATACCAGCCGCCATCGATGAGCATGGCGGTCAGCACGATGACAAGGCGCGCCGCATCGCTCATTTCGGGCGTGACAAACTGGCTCAGCAGCGCCACAAAAAACAGGATGAGCTTGGGATTGCCCAGCGCCACCAGCAGCCCATCCCGGGCGGCCTGGCCTCGGCTCGTTCGAGTTGGATGAGCTTCCAGCGCCCCCACCCTGTCGGCGCGCAGCGCCTGGATGCCAAGCCAGACCAGGTACAGCGCACCGCCCCAGCTAATGGCGCGAAACAGCAGCGGCGTGCGCTCGATCAGCTCGCCCAGCCCCCATACCGTCAGCAGGGCATAGAGCCCCACGCCAGCGGCATGCGATATGCCGGTGATCACACCGGGCAAGCGGCCGCCGCCCAGCGTATGGCGCAGCACCACCGCCAGGCTCGGTCCCGGCGACACGGCCCCCATGGCGCAGATTGCGACTAATGACATCCACAGCGTCAGCGGCATCGGCTTTTCTTCCGTTCGTGGTCGGATCAGCGGTGGAACTGCCCTTCCCGCTCGGGCTGCCAGAGAATCGACTCGATGCGCAGCGTGGCCGTCTCGCCGCTAGGCAGCGGCCACTCGATGCTGTCGCCGATGCGCAGCCCCAGCAGGGCCGCACCCACCGGCGCCATCACCGAGATACCGTCCTCGGTGGTGGACAGCGAGTGCGGATAGACCAGCGTCCGGGTGAAACGCCGCCCCTTGCCGATGTCGGTAAACTCAATCTGGCTGTTCATGCTGACCACGTCTTCGGGAATATCCCGGGGGTCGAGCACCTCACCGCGCTCAAGCTCCGCCTCGAGGGCATCGGCCACCTCGAGACCGGTCTCGGCATCATCGATAAGGCGCTGCAGCCGCTCGGCATCGAGCCGATTGATAATCAAGGGGGGACGCTGTGACATGATACCTCCTGCTGACATCGGGCTTCACCGACGAGAAACGAGTGACCAACAAAAAAGCCCTTCGCCCAGAAAAGAACGAAGGACCAGCATAGAATATACTGTACGCTATCCCGGCAGCTATAAACAGCAACGCCAGGCGCGCTGCATCGCGGGGACCAGGGCTATAGATATTGAAGAGCAAGAAAACGCGGGCGGCAATTCCGATCTTGACACTCACCGTCTCCGATCCTATGATTCGGACATCCACGCCCCTGGCAGTAAGCCATCCCGCCCATCTTGGGATGCGCCGAGCCCTGGGGCGTTTTCGTTTCTGGAGAACGGAACGTGCCAACAGCAATACTTGTGGACGGCGCCTATTTCATCAAGCGCTTTCGCCGAATAGAGCCCGACAATGCCTATAATGCGAAGCGGGCTGCTGATTGTCTGCACCGCTGGGCTGTCAGCCATCTCCACGACGGCAATGGTAAGCGCTCAAAACATCCCAACCATCGCCGCGACCTCTATCGGATCTTCTTCTACGACTGCCCACCCTTGGTCAAGAAGATGCACAACCCGATCACCAAGATGTCGATCGA
>DATHXP010000019.1:0-2456 GCA_035459605.1 Halomonas sp.
ACAGGCACAGCTCGGCGGCGGCGGCGCTGACCGTGCCCAGGCGCGCCACCGCCACGAACACCTGAAGCTGACGAAAACTGACGGCGGGTCCCATATCGGTTTTTCCGAAAAGCCACTTCGTTATTGATTGATAACTATATCAGCTAACGAGCTTTAGACTCGGCGCATTGGCGTATCGCCAGCTCACTTCAGACGATCGGATTGCAGCGAGGGACACTTCCATGCTCCAGGGTCTACTTCTATGCGCGGTATTAACCGCCGTCGGCTTCAGCCTGGCGCAGCTGCCGGCCTTGGCCAGCAACGGCATCAGCCCGCTGGTTATCGCCCTGTTGCTGGGCATCGTGGCGGGTAACACGCCGCTGGTGGGCAGGCTGGATAACGCCGGCCCCGGGCTCACCTTTGCCACCCGCCGGCTGCTGCGCGGCGGCATCGTGCTGTTTGGCCTGTCGCTGACGCTGCAGCAGATTCTCGCGCTGGGGCCGATGGTGCTGGTGCTCGATGCGCTGGTGATCACCACGGTACTGACCGTCGGCTACGTCATCGGCACCCGAGTGCTGGGCATGGACCGCGAGACCACCCTGCTGACCAGCGCCGGCAGCGCCATCTGCGGCGCCGCGGCGGTGCTGGCCACCGAGTCCACCATTCGCTCACGACCCGCCGCCACCTCCATGGCGGTGGCCACCGTGGTGCTGTTCGGTACCCTGGCCATGCTGCTCTATCCGCTGCTCTATCCGCTGCTGGGCATGCACGAGGGCCTGTTTGGCGTCTATATTGGCGCTACCGTACACGAGGTGGCCCAGGTGGTGGCCGCCGGCGAGGCGGTCGGCCCCGATGCCCTGGCCAACGCGGTAATCGTCAAGCTGGTGCGAGTGATGATGCTGGTACCTTTTCTGCTCATCATCGGCCAGTGGTGGCTGCGCAGCCAGGCGGCCAAGAGTACCGAAGTGGATATCGGCGGCGGACTGGTGATTCCCTGGTTCGCCTTCGGCTTTTTGGCCATGGTGGTATTCAACAGCTTTATCCACCTGCCCGCCCCGCTGCATCAGAGCCTGGTGCTGGCGGGGCAGCTGGCGCTGACCATGGCCATGGCGGCGCTGGGCTTTAATACTCGGTTTTCCATGCTGCGCGCCCTGGGCCTGCGCCCCTTCATCCTGGCCCTGACGCTGTTTGTGATGCTGCTCACCGGCGGCGGGGTGGCCAGCATCCTGCTGATGGGCTAAGCGACGCCGTCCGGCTCATTAGCTCTTGATAAAGAGAAAGCCAATAAAGCTCTTCGCCATCGGCGAACGCGGCACCCTGTCACACTTATCTTGATCTATGTCATTGCTACTGGGTTCGACAGGGTCCACGCTAAAGCTATCCGCTACATCAACTTATCTCTCTGATTCAGGAGTCCATATGGCTCGTCAAGGCAAGGGCGCCGCCTCTTGGCTGGTTCTTGGTCTGCCCATCGCTCTCGGACTGGCCTGGGTCACCCAGGGCAGCGGGGTGATCGGAAACGACCCCCAGCGCAACATTGTCATTCCCGATGAGCTGACCATGCCGCTGCAGGTCCAGGCCGCCTACAACGACTCACACATCTTCTTTCGCTACCGCTGGCCCGCCGAACGCCCGCATATACTCCACGACGTGCTGGTCTACGAGGATGGCGACTGGGTAAGAAAGGGCAGTGCGGTGCCCGGCGCCAACCCGGACGGCCTCCACGAGGATCGCATCGCGATGCTGCTCGATGACGGCGGCGTGCCCGATTTCGCCCACTACGGCGGCTACGTGACCGTCGGAGCCGGGGCCGCTGGCTTTACCGACGAGGCCCCGGAGGAGGTCACCAAGTCGCTGCCCGGCACTCGCATCGACCTGGGCGACTGGGCCAGCCGTCAGCCGCCGGAGACCCTTCAGGCCCAGCGCGAGGCCGGCTACTTCCTCGATCTCTGGCACTGGCGGGCCGGACGCTCCAACCCCGTCGGAGCCTCCGACGACCAGTGGGTCGGCGCGGAGCGCTCCGGCGACGCGGGGCGCAGCCCTTATACCACCAACTGGGACGGCGATGCCGGTCAGCCGCGGTGGATGTTTGACCCCGAGGAAGCCGGCCAGAGCGCCCTGCGCTGGGAGGAGATCGAGGCCGGCCGGGTGGACTTCGACACTCCCTACTTTCTGGCGGAGGACGCCGCGATCGACTTCGATCCCGATCACGACTGGCAGAGCGGCGACGTGATCCCGCGCCGCCTGCTGCGTCAGCCCGAAGGCTCGCGGGGCGACATCGCCGTCCACGGCCAGGCGCGCTGGGAGGACGGCTACTGGGACGTGGCCCTCACCCGCCGTCTGGATACCGGCAATCCGCTGGACGACAAGATCCTGCGCGACCAGGAGCTCTATACGGCGGCCTTCGCGGTGCACCGCTACGCCACCGGCGGGCGCTGGCACAGCGTCTCGCTGCCGGTCTCGCTGGGTCTGGGGCG
>DATHXP010000020.1:0-2333 GCA_035459605.1 Halomonas sp.
ACGACGATAGCCTCTACGACTTCACCGTGGAGGAGATCCGGCGCCTGGACGCCGCAGAAGACCCCTGGGCGCTGGTCAACCTGAGCGTAGGCACCCATCCGCCCTACGGTTTCCCCGCGCGCAGCTGCGTCGAGCACCAGGGCGAGCACGACGGCGTCGATATTCTCTATGCGGTGGAGTGCGGCGCCAGGCTCGCCAAGTCGCTGATCAAACGCCTGCAGGCTGAAGGCCTGCTGGATAACACCCTGGTGGTGATTGCCAGCGACCACCTGAGCATGAAGGTATCGGCCTGGGAGAAGCTGATACTCACTCCGCGGGCCAACACCTTCATGCTGCTGGGCGAGAATATTCCGCCGCGGCGCTTCCAGGTGGAAGCCTCCACCATGGATCTGTACCCCACCATTCTCGAGGCCATGGGTTTTGACATCGAGCGCCATCGCGCGGGGCTCGGCGTCTCGCTGCTTTCCGGGCTGCCGACCCTGGTCGAACGCTACGGTATCGAGGCGCTCAATGCGCGCATGCGCGAAGAAACCGCGCTCCACGAGCGTCTCTGGGAGGGTCTCGATATCCCGTCTAGCGCTCGGTCTCAAGAGGCGTCTCAGACGCGGAACTAGCCAGGATGGCGCGCAGCAGCCGCTCGGGACAGATGTGGTTCAGACAGTTGGTGTGCCCCAGTGGGCACACCCGCTTAAAGCAGGGCGAGCAGATCAGCGCCAGATAGTGAATCTCGGCCCTGCTGGTCAGCGGCGGCGTATAGGCCGGCGAGGACGACCCGTAGATGGCCTGGACCCGCGTGCCCGTGGCGGCGGCCACGTGCATCAGCCCCGAGTCATTGGTGACCGCCTGGCGGCAGGCGGCGAGCAGATCCACCGTGTCCGCCAGGCGGGTACGGCCGCACAGGTTATGCACCCGGGCGAGACCCTGGGCGATGGTCTCGCCGTCCGCCCTGTCCCCGGGACCGCCCAGCACCCACACCTCAAAGCCGTGTTCGACCAGCGCCTCGGCCAGAGTATGAAAGTAGGCCAGCGGCCACTGCTTGGCCGGACCGTATTCGGCGCCCGGCATCATCGCAATGGCCGGGCGCTCACCCAGCGCCAGCTCCTTGAGCAGCTGCACCTGGTTTTCGGGATCGCAGCGCAGCCGAGGCGCCGGCAGGGCAAAGTCTCCCCGGGTCGCCGCCTCGGCGCTGACGCCCAGAGACACGAAACGCTTGACGGTCTGGTTGAGCACCGCCCTGTCGAGCTTGCGGCGCTCGTTGATCAGCACCAGGCGCTGCTCGCCGGTAAAACCGATACGCCGCGGGATGCGCGCCAGAAACGGCACCAGCGCGGACTTCCACGAGCGCGGCAGCACAATGGCGCGATCGAAGCGTCCGCGCAGCCTGCCCGCCAGACGGCGACGCGCGGCAAGGCCCAGCTCGCCGTGGCCGACCTCCAGCGCCAGCGCCTCGTCTACTTCTTCCATGCGCTCCAGAATGGGCAGCGACCAGGCCGGCGCCACCACGCCGATATAGGTCTCGGGATCGCGGGCCTTGAGCGTCATGAACAGGCTCTGCGCCATCACCATGTCGCCGACCCAGGAGGGGCCGACCACCAGGATCCGCGCGCGCGCGGCGGCCCCGGCCTCAGCCATTCAGCCGCTCCAGGTAGTCGCGCACGCCCTCGGCCACGCTGCGAAACTCCCGGGTGTAGCCGGCGTCGCGCAGCTTGCTGATGTCGGCGCGGGTATAGCTCTGGTAGCGCCCCTTGAGCTCGTCGGGGAAATCGATGAAGTCGATCTGGCCGCGCCCGTAGTAGTCGATCACCGCCTCGCCGATGGCCTTGAACGGCTCGGCGCGGCCGGTGCCGAGATTGAAGATGCCGGACACGCCGGGATTGTCGAGAAACCACAGGTTCACGTCGACCACGTCGCCCACGTAGACGAAGTCGCGGCTCTGCATGCCGGCCTCATAGCCGTCCCAGGCGCCGAACAGCCTGAGGTTCTCGCCGCCGCTGATCTGGGTATGGTGGTGATAGGCGACGCTGGCCATCTTGCCCTTGTGCTGCTCGCGCGGACCGTAGACGTTGAAGTAGCGAAACCCCACCACCTGGCTGTCGAACTCGCCCTGGCGCGCGCGCACGTACTGGTCGAACAGCAGCTTGGAGTAGCCGTAGACGTTGAGGGGCTTCTCATGCTCCGGCGCTTCCACGAATACCTCGCTGCCGCCGTAGGTGGCCGCCGAGGAGGCATAGATGAAGGGAACCCCCTGGCGCTGACAGAAATGCAGCAGCTCCTTGGAGTACTCGAAGTTGTTGTGCAGCATGAAGCGCCCGTCCCACTCGGTGGTGTCCGAA
>DATHXP010000021.1:0-3327 GCA_035459605.1 Halomonas sp.
GAGCAGCGGGTCGAGCTGCAGCTCCATCCGGCCGAGCTGGGTCCCCTGTCGGTGAGCCTCAAGCTGGGCGACCAGGGTGCCCAGGCGCAGCTGCTGTCCGCTCACGCCCAGGTGCGCCAGGCGCTGGAGCAGGCGATTCCCCAGCTGCGCGAAGCGCTGGCCGAGCAGGGTATCCAGCTGGGTGAGGCCACGGTCGGCGAACAGCGCGAGGGCAGCCGCGACGGCCGCGACTTTGAGCACGCCGAACGCGCGCCGCAGCTCGGCGGTGGGGATACGCCGGGCGATGAGGTGGCGGCAGCTGCCGATAGCGTTCGCGAACTCCCCGTGGCGGGTCGCGTGAGCGTCTATGCGTAAACGCCCCGAGCCAACCTTCGAGATAGGCCCGCATAGCAGGCCTGTTCTGTTCATCACTACGCTTCGCAAGGCCGCATACTGCGGGCCTTGGGGCGGTTCAACACGGTAAGTATTATGGCAACCTCTCGCAGAGGATCCCGCAAGCTTTTGTGGCTGATGATCGTGCTGCTGATTTTCTCCAGCTCGGCGGCCGCGGTCGCCCTGTTCATGGTCTTCGATCAGCGCGACGCCGCCGCGCAGGACGCGCAGGCGGCGCAGCAGGCCGAGCTCGCGCCGCCCATCTTCCTGCCGATTGATCCGTTCACAGTCAATCTGGCGGAGGATGAGTACGGCGTCCGGCTGCTCTACACCGGCATCACGCTCAAGCTGAAAAGCGAACACAGCAAAACGCTGCTGGAGGAGTATATGCCCCAGGTGCGCAGCCGTCTGCTGAGCCTGTTTACCGGGAAGGAGGCCAGCGAGCTGATTTCGCCTAGTGGAAAACAGCGCCTGACTGCCGAGGTGATCGAGGCTCTGGAAGCCCCCATGGACGACGAGCGCGCAGCGCCGGCTATCGCCGACGTTCTTTTCACCGAGTTCATCGTCCAGTAGGACGGGAGACTGCAAGACGCCATGTCCCAAGACGATCTGCTGTCACAGGATGAAATCGATGCGCTGCTGCAGGGTGTGAGCGGTGACGACGAGCCCGACGCCGCAGGCGAAGGGGCATCGCGCGTGCGCCCCTACGACCCGGAGACGCAGCACCGCATCATTCGCGAGCGTCTGCACTCGCTGGATATCATCAACGAGCGTTTCGCCCGCTACTTCCGCATGGCGCTGTTCAATCTGATTCGGCGCAGCGCCGACATCAGCGTGGATTCGGTGCGCTATCAGAGCTACAGCGACTTTTCACGCAACGTGCCGGTGCCCACCAACATCAATATCATCGCCATGAAGCCGCTGCGCGGCTCGGCGCTGATCGTTTTCCCGCCGAGCCTGGTGTTCATGGTGGTGGACAACCTGTTCGGCGGCGACGGGCGCTTTCTGACCAAGTCCGACGGGCGCGAGTTCACCAACACCGAGCAGCGCATCATCCAGCGTCTGCTGCAGCTGGCTATTGACGCCTACGGCGAGTCGTGGAAGTCGGTGTACCCGCTGGACATCAGCTACCTGCGCAGCGAGGTGCAGTCGAAGTTCGCCAGCATCACCAACTCGCCCAACGAGATCGTGGTCAACACCAGCTTCAACCTTGAGGTGGGCAATCTGGCCAGCAGCTTTCAGATCTGCATGCCCTATTCGATGATCGAGCCGCTGCGCGACCTGCTGATCAACCCGCTCAGCGACGGCAGCCACGACCGCGACGGCAGCTGGTCGAAGCGCATGGCCGGCGAGATCCGCCACTCCGAGGTCGAACTGGTGGCCCATTTTGCCGAGATCCCCAGCCGCATCGCCCATGTGATGGCGCTCAAGGCCGGCGATATCCTGCCGTTTGAGCTGCCCGAATCGGTGATCGCCAGCGTAGACGGCGTGCCGGTGATGGAGTGCGAGTACGGCAGCCAGCACGAGCAGCGCGCGCTGCGGGTGCAACGCATCTTCGATCATTCCGCCGACCATGCCCCACCCGACGCCTTCGTCAAGGGTGCCCGGCCGACAGCCAAGGAATCCGACCATGACTGATCCCAACAAGCCCGATCAGAACATCAGCGACGACGACTGGGCCGACGCGCTATCCGAGCAGGACAGCGAGGCCCCCGCGCCCGACTCCGATCCCTGGGCCGAGGCGCTGGCCGAGCAGGCGGCTGCCGAGGCCGGCAGCCCGGCAGCCGACGACGCGCAGCCCGACGACGCGCCCACTGCCGCAGCGCAGTCGGCCAGCGGCAGCGTCTTTCGTCCGCTGACCGACGACCAGAGCGTGGCGCCGGCCCGCGACCTGGAAATGATCATGGATATCCCGGTGTCGCTCACCGTGGAGCTGGGCCGCACCCGACTGACCATCAAGCAGCTGCTGGAGCTGGCCCAGGGCTCGGTGGTCGAGCTGGACGGCCTGGCCGGCGAACCCATGGACATCCTGATCAACGGCTATCTGATTGCGCAGGGCGAGGTGGTGGTGGTGGAGGACAAGTACGGTATCCGTATCACCGAGATCATTACGCCCTCCGAGCGCGTGCAGAAGTTGAACCGCTGATGAACGAAACCCTGCAGCAGGCCGGACAAAACGCCGCCGCTGCCGGCGACTCGCTGGCGGGCATGGCCATGCTGGGCAAGACCGCGGCAGCCCTGGCGCTGGTGCTGGCCGTGCTGCTGACCGGCGCTGCCGTGCTGCGCCGCTGGGGCCTGCCCGGCCAGCGCCGCACCCGCCACCTGCGGGTGGTGGCCAGCACAGCGCTTGGCAAGCGCGAGCGGGTGGTGATCGTGCAGGTCGAGGATACCTGGCTGGTGCTGGGAGTCGGCGGCGGCCAGGTCACCAAGCTGCACAGCCTGCCGGCACACGGCGATGACGCCGCCGCCGCGCCCGCAGACGCCTCCGCCGACCGCTTTCGCACCCGCCTGGCCGCCGCCCTGGGGCGCCGCGCTGCGGATGCCGACACGGGCACCGACAGCCGGCGGCGGGAGCAGCCGTGAGCGTGCGTCGACGCAGGCTGTGCCTGACGCTGCTGGCGCTGGCGGCCGGCCTGGCGCTGCCCTCCCTGGGCGCGGCCCAGGAGCTGCCCGGCATCATCAGCCAGCCCCTGGAGAACGGCGGGCAGCGCTGGTCGCTGTCGCTGCAGACCCTGCTGCTGCTGAGCTCGCTGGCATTCCTGCCGGCGGCGCTGCTGATGATGACCTGCTTTACGCGAATTATCATCGTGCTGGGCCTGCTGCGCACCGCCATGGGCACCCAGGCCACGCCGCCCAACCAGGTGCTGCTGGGCCTGGCGCTGTTTCTGACGTTTTTCATCATGGCGCCGGTGTTTAGCCAGGTGCACGAGCTGGCCTGGGTGCCGCTGACCAATG
>DATHXP010000022.1:0-5689 GCA_035459605.1 Halomonas sp.
ACGCCGGCGCCATCATGGTGCTGTTCGTGTTCGTGGTGATGATGCTCAACCTGGGCCACTCGGCGGTGGCCCAGGAGCGCCTGTGGCTTGCGCCGCGCACCTGGCTGGGGCCGTCGCTGCTCGCCGCCGCGCTGCTGCTGACGCTGATCGGCACGCTGTGGCGCGGCGACGACGGCATGCTGCTGCAGGGGGAGGTGCTGACCGCCAAGCGGGTCGGCATGACGCTCTACGGCCCCTGGCTGCTGGCGGTGGAGCTGGGGGCTCTGCTGCTGCTGGCCGCGCTGGTCACGGCGTCGCACGTGGGGCGCCAGCCCGAGGCGGATACAGCGCAGGCCGTAACGGACAAGGAGACGCCATGAGCGGGGTACCCATGGAGCACGGCCTGGTGCTGGCGGCCATCCTGTTTTCACTGGGGCTGGCGGGGCTGATGTTTCGCCGCAACATGATCTTTGTGCTGATGAGCCTTGAGATCATGCTCAACGCCGCCGGGCTGGCCTTTATCGTCGCCGGCACGGGCTGGCAGCAGCCCGAAGGCCAGGCCATGTATCTGCTGGTGATCACCCTGGCGGCGGCGGAGGCCAGCGTCGGCCTGGCGCTGCTGATTCAGCTCTACCGACGCTTCAAGACGCTGGATATCGATGCCGCCAGCAGGATGCGGGGATGACGAACATGATGACATCGCTGCCTTCGACGGCGCAGTTGCTGCCGCTGACGTTTCTGCTGCCCCTGGCGGGGACGCTGATTCTGGCCTTTTCGCGAGGCACGCTGGGCTATCGCGCCAGCGCCCTGGTGGGGGTGGGCAGCGTGGGGCTGGCCGCCCTGGTCACGGCGCTGCTGACGCTGGCGTTTCTCGACGCGCCGGGGCGCCAGGTCGTCACCCTGTGGACCTGGATTGCCGTGGGGGATTTCCAGCCCAGCGTGGGGCTTGCCTTTGACGGGCTGTCGCTGACCATGCTCGGCATCATCACCGGCGTGGGCTTTCTGATTCATCTGTTCGCCGCCTGGTACATGCGCGGCGATGACGGCGTCACGCGCTTTTACACCTACATGAATCTATTCGTGTTCAGTATGCTGCTGCTGGTGCTGGGCGACAATCTGCTGCTGCTGTTCCTGGGCTGGGAAGGCGTCGGCATGTGCAGCTACCTGCTGATCGGCTACTACTACCGCAACAGCGACAACGGCTGGGCGGGGTTCAAGGCCTTCATCATCACCCGCATCGGCGACGTCTTCCTGGCCATCGGCATGTTCCTGCTGTTCGCCAAGCTCGGCACCCTGGATATCGCCGAGATCCTGACCCGCGCGCCGCAGCTGTGGCAGGCCGGTGACCCCACGGTCGAGCTGGCCGCGCTGCTGCTGCTGGGCGGGGCGCTGGGCAAGTCCGCCCAGCTGCCGCTGCACACCTGGCTGGCCGACGCCATGGCCGGCCCCACGCCGGTGTCGGCGCTGATCCACGCCGCCACCATGGTCACCGCCGGCGTCTATCTGATCGCGCGCATGCACGGGGTGTTCGAGCTGGCGCCCACGGCGCTCTACCTGACCGGACTGATCGGCGCCCTGACGCTGCTGATGGCCGGTTTTGCCGCCCTGGCCCAGACCGATATCAAGCGCGTGCTGGCCTATTCCACCATGAGCCAGATTGGCTACATGTTCCTGGCGCTGGGGGTGGGCGCCTTCGACGCGGCCATCTTCCACCTGATGACCCACGCCTTCTTCAAGGCGCTGCTGTTCCTCTCCGCCGGCGCGGTGATCGTCAGCTGCCATCACGAGCAGGACATGGCTCGCCTGGGCGGGCTGTGGCGCCGGCTGCCGCTGGCCTACCTGGGCTTTATCGTCGGCGGGGCGGCGCTGGTGGCCCTGCCGCTGGTCACCGCGGGCTTCTACAGCAAGGACGAGATCCTGTGGCAGGCGCTGGCCGCCGATCAGCAGGGCCTGCTGGTGGCGGGGCTGGTGGGCGCCCTGCTGACTTCGCTGTACACCATTCGGCTGATCATCGGCACCTTCCACGGCCCGATGAAAAGCGACGGCGCCCGCCACGCCGAGGCGGGGCGCGGCCTGGCCCACGGCCTGCCGCTGGTGATTCTGGCGCTGCTCTCCACGCTGCTGGGCGCCTGGATCACGCCGCCGCTTGGCGGCGTGCTGCCGGCCGGCCCCGGCCAGGGCGTGGAGGCGGGGCACGCCGCGCTTGAGCTGATTGCCTCGGCGACGGCGCTGATCGGGCTCGGCCTGGGAGCCTGGCTGTTCGTGGCCCGGCGCGAGTGGCTTTCGCGCATCACCCGGCAGGGCATTGGCGCCGGGCTGTGGGCCTTGTGGCATCTGGCCTGGGGCTTCGATATCGCCTTCGACTGGCTGCTGGTGCGGCCCTATCGTGGCCTGGTGCGCGTATTGCAGGCCGACTGGTTCGACGCCTTCTTCCGCCTGATTGCCCAGGCGCTGCGCGCCGTGCACTTCGGACTGTCCCGCACCCAGACCGGCAAGCTGCGCGGCTATGCCGCCACCATGGCGGTGGGCGCCACGCTGATTGTGCTGAGCCTGGCGCTGGTGCTTTAAGGATGATTCGATCGCTCGACGGGCGTAACGCCGGTGGGCTGCGCGTCGCCGAGCGCCGCCCGGACATGGAGAAACAACGCTTATGATACTGGTATGGCTGATTGTGATCCCGTTTATCGGCGGGCTGCTGTGCTGGCAGACGGAGCGGCTGGGCGACAGGCCAACGCGCTGGATCGCGCTGGCCACCATGCTGATCGAACTGCTGATCGCGCTGTGGCTGTGGATGCGGCTCGACTTCCAGCTGCCGGCGCTGGACGGCTCCGCCACCCGCTGGGTGCTGGAGTACCGGGTGCCCTGGATCGCGCGTTTCGGCATCGACTTTCACCTGGCGCTGGACGGCCTGTCGCTGGTGCTGATTGCCCTGACCGGCTTTCTCGGCGTGCTGGCGGTGCTCTGCTCGTGGAACGAAATCGTGCGCCGCATCGGCTTCTTTCACCTCAACCTGCTGTGGATCCTGGCCGGCGTGGTCGGGGTGTTCCTGGCCATCGACCTGTTCCTGTTCTTCTTCTTCTGGGAGCTGATGCTGGTGCCGATGTACTTCCTGATCGCGCTGTGGGGCCACAGCGGCTCCCGGGGGCGAACCCGCATCGGCGCGGCCACCAAGTTCTTCATCTACACCCAGGCCAGCGGACTGCTGATGCTGGTCTCGATCCTGGGGCTGGTATTTGCCCACCACGCCAGCACCGGCGAGTACTCCTTCAGCTATCAGGTGCTGCTGGAGACGACGCTGTCGCCGACGCTGTCGGGCTGGCTGATGCTGGGGTTTTTCATTGCCTTTGCGGTCAAGCTGCCGGTGGTGCCGCTGCACGGCTGGCTGCCGGACGCCCACGCCCAGGCGCCCACCGCCGGCAGCGTGGACCTGGCGGGAATACTGCTCAAGACCGCCGCCTACGGCATGCTGCGCTTTGCCGTGCCGCTGTTTCCCGAGGCGTCCCAGGCGTTTGCGCCCGTCGCCATGGGGCTGGGGCTGTTGGGCATCTACTACGGCGCGCTGCTGGCCTGCGGGCAGACCAACGTCAAGCGCTTCATCGCCTACACCAGTATCGCCCACATGGGGTTTGTGCTGATCGGCATCTACTCCGGCTCGCCGCTGGCCCTGCAGGGGGTGGTGGTGCTGATGCTGGCCCACGCCTTTTCCGCCGCCGGGCTGTTCATCCTCAGCGGGCAGCTCTACGAGCGCCTGCACACCCGCGAGTTTGCCAAGATGGGCGGGCTCTGGGCGCGGCTGGGCAGCCTGCCGGGGTTCTGGCTGTTCTTCATCGCCGCCTCGCTGGGGATTCCCATCACGGCCAACTTCATCGGCGAGTTCATGGTGCTGTTTGGCACGTTCGCCGCGGCGCCCTGGGTGGTGGTCATCGCCAGTTTCGGTCTGGTGCTGGCGGCGATCTACTCGCTGCTGCTGATGCAGCGGGTGCACTACGGCCCGCCGCGCAGCGAGACGCCGCTGGCGGGGCTGGATAGCCGCGAATTCGCCATGATGCTGAGCATCGTTGCGCTGCTGATATGGCTTGGCATCTACCCGCAGCCGCTGCTCGATACCACCGCGACGTCGATGGATGAAGTGCACCGGCTGTACGAGACCTCGAGCATCGCCGCGCGGGAAGCGACGGTGCCAGCAGCCGGAGAACTGCAATCCACGACCGGGCCGGATTCGGCCACTACGCTGCTGTCGGAGGCCCGCTAAATGTCCTTTGCCGCTCTCATCGCCTATCTGCCCATGATCCTGGTGGCCGCGACGGCGATCACGGTGATGCTGGGCATCGCCTGGCGCCGCGAACATGCGGTGACGGTCGCCGTCAGCGTGCTGGGGCTGGTGCTGGCCCTGATCGCCCAGGCGCTTGCCTGGCGGGTGATTCCCGCCCAGACGCCGCTGCTGGCCTTCGACGGCCTGGCGCTCATGGCCGGACTGCTGATTCTGGCGTCCACGCTGGCCTGCGCGATTCTGTCCCACGCCTACCTGGAGCCTTTTCGCGGCGCGCGGGAGGAGTTCTATGTGCTGCTGCTGTGCGCGGCGGCAGGGGGGCTGGCGCTGGCGGCTAGCCGGCACATGGCCAGCCTGTTCATCGGCCTGGAGCTGCTGTCGATGCCGCTCTACGGCATGCTGGCCTACGCCTACCGCGAGCAGCGCTCGCTGGAAGCCGGCATCAAGTACCTGATTCTGTCCGCCGTCGCCAGCGCCTTTCTGCTGTTCGGCATGGCGCTGCTGTATGCCCAGACCGGCGAGCTTGCGCTGGATGCGCTGATGGCCAGCCTCGATCAGAGTGCCGGCATCTGGGGCCTGGCGGGTATCGGCATGATGCTGGTGGGGCTGGGCTTCAAGCTGTCGGTGGTGCCCTTCCACCTGTGGACGCCGGACGTCTACGAGGGCGGTCCGGGGCCGGCGACCACCTTTCTGGCCACCGCCAGCAAGGTAGCGGTGTTCGCATTGCTGCTGCGCCTGATGCTGCTGGTGCCGGCCTTCCAGGGCGACTGGCTGCGCGGGGTGCTCACCGGCCTGGCGCTTGCCAGCATGCTGGTGGGCAACCTGCTGGCGCTGACCCAGTCCAACCTCAAGCGAATCCTCGGCTATTCGTCGGTGGCCCACTTCGGCTATCTGCTGATTGCGCTGGTGGTGGCGGACGGCCTGGCGGCAGAGACCGGGCAGGTCTATCTGATCACCTACGTGCTGGCCACCCTGGCGGCGTTTGGCGTGGTGATACTCGTCTCGAGCAGCGCCAGCGGCGAGGATACGGCGGCGCTCCACCACTATCGGGGCCTGTTCTGGCGCCGTCCCTACCTGACCGCGGTGCTGACCGTGGCCATGCTGTCGCTGGCCGGGATTCCCGCCACCGTCGGCTTTATCGGCAAGTTCTATCTCATCGCCCTGGGCGTCGAGGCCCGGCAGTGGTGGCTAGTGGGCGGCATTATCCTGGGCAGCGCTATCGGGCTCTACTACTACCTGCGGGTCACGGTCACGCTGTTTCTGGCCGAGCCGGGCATGCAGCGCCGCGACGCCTCCCACGACTGGGGCGTGCGCGCCGGGGGGCTGGTGGTGCTGGGCGTGGCGGCGCTGGTGATACTGCTGGGGGTCTATCCGACGCCAATGATCGAGCTGTCGCATTCGCTAGGCGGGATAATGGCGCGTTGAAAAGGTGTTTTGCAT
>DATHXP010000023.1:0-1543 GCA_035459605.1 Halomonas sp.
CTTGAGCGTCAGCAGCGCCACGCCGAGCACGGCGCAGTTGGTGGTGATCAGCGGCAGGAAGATGCCCAGCACCTGATGCAGCAGCGGGCTGGTCCTGCGCACCAGCATCTCGGTGAACTGCACTACCACGGCGATCACCACGATAAAGGCGATGGTGCGCAGGTAGGCAAGGCCCAGCGGCTCGAGCAGCAGGCGGTAGACCAGGTGGCTTGCCACCGCCGACAGGGTCAGCACGAAAGTAGTGGCAAGCGACATGCCGATAGCCGGCTCGAGCCGGCTGGATACCCCCATGAAGGGGCACAGCCCCAGGAACTGCACCAGCACGAAGTTGTTGACCAGCGCCGTGCCGACCAGGATCAGCAGAATCTCGCTCATCGGGTCAGTCCTGGCGGGCGGTGATGCGCCCGCATGGGGTGATTCAGTTTGATCAGCTGACGCGCTGCCCCGGCTCGGCGCCGGAGTCGGGAGACAGCAGGTAGATGCCGCTATTCTCGTCAGAGCCGCCGGCGGCGGCCAGCACCATGCCTTCGGAGACGCCGAAGCGCATCTTGCGCGGCGCCAGGTTGGCGACCATCACGGTCAGGCGGCCTTCCAGGGCCTCCGGGGCGTAGGCCGAGCGGATGCCGGCGAAGACGCGGCGGGTCTCGCCGCCCAGGTCCAGCGTCAGCTGGAGCAGCCTGTCGGCGCCTTCCACGTATTCGGCCTTGGCGATGCGCACGACGCGCAGGTCGACCTTGGCGAAGTCGTCAAAGCTGATCTGCTCGGCGATGGGATTGTCGGTCAGGGGCCCGCGGGGGGCGTCCTTGAGTTTTTGCTCTTCCACCAGATCCTCCTTCGAGGCCTCGATCACGGCCTCAATGCGGTCGCTTTCGACACGGGTCATCAGCGGTTTGAACTTGGCGATGGCGTGGTCCACCAGCAGCTCCTGGCGGCTGTCCCACTCCAGGCTGTCGAGCTGCATGAACTTCCGCGCGCCTTCGGCCATGGCCGGCACTACCGGCGCCAGGTAGACCATCAGCTGGCGGAACAGGTTGATGCCCACCGAGCAGATGTCGAGCACCTGCTGCTGCTTGCCCTCCTGCTTGGCCAGCACCCAGGGTTCGGCCTCGGCGATATAGGCGTTGGCCTCGTCGGCCAGCTCCATGATGCGGCGCATGGCGCGGCTGAATTCGCGGGCCTCAAAGTGCTCGGCAATCTCGTCGCCGGCGGCCATGAAGCGAGCGACCCGCTCGGGCTCGACGCATTGCGCCGAGAGCCTGCCGTCGCCCAGCTTGTTGACAAAGCCGGCGCAGCGGCTGGCGATGTTGACCACTTTGCCGACCAGGTCGGCGTTGACCCGCTGGGCGAAGTCCTCGAGGTTGAGGTCCAGATCGTCAATGCCGGCGGTGAGCTTGGCGGCAAAGTAGTAGCGCAGGTATTCCGGGTTGAGCTGTTCGGCGTAGGTCGCGGCCTTGATGAAGGTGCCGCGCGACTTGGACATCTTGGCGCCGTTGACGGTAACAAAGCCGTGGCAGTGCACCGCCGTTGGCGTGCGGAAATTGGC